>NZ_DIMV01000050.1:0-3717 GCF_002425715.1 Mesotoga sp. UBA5557 | reverse complement strand
TCCACTTACCTGGTCATCCCGTGATGCACCTGCACGGGATCTGCTTTTTCTCCCTGTTCTTCGTAGTCTCGAATAGGGTTTCTCTCGAAGCGAAGCTTCATCTCAAACTCAAAGCGTCTTCTCGCTCAAAGATCCGCTGTACGCCAGAAGTTCCGCTTTACGCTTAAAAGCGGTGAACCCGCTGTACGCTGTGAAATACGATTCTCCGTTGACCGTTCGAGAGGAAAGATCTGTTCTTCGGAGCGAGGATCTGTTTTTTGTTCTTGGTAAAGGTCATATTGGCAGAGCATGGCATACCCTTACCAAGAAACTGTCAGGCCAACGAACTGAGTTGGTTTTGACAAACCGGATTTTGCTATTCTTTACTTGATAGGAACTTCAGCTCTTTGTTCTTGGCCAACCGCCAACCACATATCACCAATAACGGCTCTTAGCGCCAAGCTTCATCTCAAACTCAAAGCGTCTTCTCGGTCCTTCTCCTAGGCCCGTGAACCGTTGACGGCCAAAGTAGCTTGATTCACTGTTCAGTAGAGTGCTTCTCTCCTATTATTCTAGAGGCTTTTAGCCATGCATTACGTTCCGGTCCAATGGGAGCTTCATTTCTATAGTCGTGCTTCGAAACGAAGTCGTCTATCTCTTTCGCAACCTCGCCATACTTATTTTTCTGAACAGTAATCAGCCATTCTCTCGTCTGTCGCGAGACCTTCTCCACAAGATGCTTAGAGTGGCCAAGACAGAAAACCGCTGACGACTCTTCGTACGACCTACGAACTTCATCTCTGTCAAGAAACTTGCAGAAAGCGGAAAGGTATATCTTTTCACTCTGGGCGGCAACAGAACATAGTACGCAGCTTCCATCCACAGGTTTTCTTCTTTTCTTCAAAATCGATCCCTTGCTGTCCTCCAGCCACAGGAGCTGCTCAACAAGAAGCTCCCGAAAGATAATCGAAACGGCAAGAGAGCCGACATCGGATTTCTCTCTTGCCAGTTCAACTATTCTTTTCAGGTGTTCTCTACATAACCCGTTCTCTCTTAATTGTTCTCGAGCGCTTTCATTATGAAGAAGATCCGAAAAGGCCCCTATCACCCACCCGTCTACCGACTTCTCCATGGAGCGACATACGGGGCAGTTGTCACCTTGCTCAAAAAGAGTGATTACCTCGCTTTCAAGTACGTTGTCAGCCCTCAAGCCATCACCTGACGATTCTTCTTATCTACCGAGTCTCAATAGCCAGGCATCTGAAGGACCCTGGATCTGGCGCTTAATATCTCGATCGGAAGAGGAAGTCGTTCCAATAACAATCAGCTCGCGCTTCTCCGTTTCTCTTATCTTTGCTGCGGTGTCGTTCTTTGATCCCCCAAAAGTGGCTTCCCACTCTAGGTAGCCGTCGGTTCCGAGCTTCACGATCCAAACATCACGCATTCCTCTATTCTCATGCATTATGTCTCCGTCGGAAGAATCTGTATAGCCGCAGACAGCGTATCCGCCATCGGCAGTCTGAATAATGTCGAATCCTTCATCATCATCGCTGCCTCCGTAAGTTCTGCTCCATTCAAGCTCACCATCGAACGAGAACTTCAGTACCCATAGATCTCTGCCGCCTTTTTGGTCTCTGATGACTCCACCGGAAGATTCGGTGAAACCGGTAACAACATAGCCGTCGCTTACCTCTTTCACTGAGTTTGCACGTTCATCGTTCTGACCCCCAAGAAGCTTCTGCCAGATGATATTCAGCTGCGGATCCAGCTTAATGATCCACAGATCCTCTCCGGTAGATCTGCTTAATGTCTTAAGATCACCGTCAGAGGATTTCGAGTATCCGCACACGATGTAACCGCCATCTTTGGTCTGCATTCCATAAAGCAGCTCGTCATCCTGAGTGCCACCAAAGGCTTTGATAAGATCGGCAATCAGCGCGCCGGAAGAGCTCATAACCGCGACCCAGCCATCCTTGCCTCCATGATATCCACTTCCTGAAAAATTGGAGTCAGAGGAAGTGGTCATACCCGTCAAGAACAGTTTCTCACCTATAGTGGTGTTCACGGAATGAATTGTATCGTCTCCACTACCGCCAATGTAAGTCTGCCACCTCAACGAACCGTCGTTTTTCATCATTACTACGTAACCGTCTATACCGCCATGATACGGATAGCCGCTTCCAGTGTATTCAATATCATCTGATTCCGTCCAGCCTACAGCCACGTAACCGCCCGTAATTCTAACTGCATCTGAAAGGAATTCCTCGTCGCTTCCTCCATAACAGAGTTGAGGCTCTATGACGTAAGAGCTAGACAGATACTCTAGAGAAGGAACCCAGAAATCGCTCTTTCCGTTGTTTCCAAGTATCAGATTACTCTGGGTTGAACTTGAAGTAACGCCAATCACAATCTCTGTCGAACTCTCTACAACGAGTCCCATTCCCTGTTCCACTCCGGTTCCGCCATAAGTAATCTCGTGAACAAGCCTCGGACTGTAGATCGCCTTGATTATCGTATTGCCTTCGATACTGATCTCGATCTGTGCTGCTTCCATCAATTCATTGTTGACAAGCCAGCCCTCAAAATCGTAGCCCGGAACCAGTGGAGCCTTAACAGAGACAACTTGTCCATTTCTGGCCGAAAAACTATGAGGAAGTTCTCTCTCTCTGTTTCCGACTTCAATCCTCTCAATCAAAGGTGTGCAGCTCACGACCACCGAGTAGCGGCGAAAGATACACCCGGAGAGAGTGAAGACTATGATTAGAGACATAACAAGCACCAAAATCCACTTCTTCTTCATTAGATCACCCCCGAAATTACTTCTTACATTAAGTATTGTATAACGGATGCACAGAATATTATAAAAGCCGTCAAGTGCAACCAATAGCCATTGCAATATTCCCCAATTGTGGTAACATATTTATCGATCAAAGGAAGGTGGTGCTTTCGTGGAAGGAGAAAGTTGTAGCAACTATTACGAGTGCCCCGTTGTTAGAGCTTATGAGGAAGGAAAGATTGACGGGGAATGGATAAGAATGTATTGCGAGAGAAACTGGAGAGAGTGTGCGCGGTTTCAGCTAGATGAGATCTTTAGTTATTCAACCGATTTTGTGCTGCCTGATGGCAGTGTTGAAGATAGATTGAGCAGGTAAGTCGGACTACCACATACAAGTTATACTTCGACATGGTGAGTTGAAGGAAATTACCTTTGGCCCCGTTCAACTACGTACATGTTCCCTATCATTGTTCATGCGCAAGAGAGCAGATCGGTAATCATATGATAGCTCTTATGTTTTCGCAAATTCTGTATGTAACTCCCGATGATCTTGATCTCAAGTTTCCACCCGAGGAAGCTAATCAGTAGATTTTGATCAGCTCTTTAGCGTCACTCACATGCAGGTTCTTCTCTCTTGCACGAATGCTGTTTTGCCAGCTGATATCCTGATCTTAAATCCTCCCTTGCTACATTCATCATACCGATAAGTCGAGGCGTTTATGAGAAATCATATGATGCTTCTTCTCCCAAGAAAGATACGCTGTGTTTGGCTCTTGATGAATCTGATCTTAAATCCTCCCTTGAGAAAGGAGGGCCACTAGTGGCAGAGGGTGTGCACTAATTCGCAAGATCGAGATTGCAAAAAAGAAAAAGACGTAAGAGGCAAGAGGCAAGAGGTAAGAAGTGCAATTAGATCTTGCCTTTCTGACCTCTAACCTCAAACCTCTTACATCGTACGACGC
>NZ_DIMV01000037.1:0-35033 GCF_002425715.1 Mesotoga sp. UBA5557 | reverse complement strand
CTTGTCCTCTCTCTTCTCGGAGAACGGTGGACCGTTGACGGTCAACATGAATTCTCGCACTCTCGAAGCGAAGCACTCGACAACGCTCTTTCTCGGTTAATCTTTAAGAAGGACGGATCCTAGCTATTGGACGGCAAACCTGAGGACTGCTTTTCCCAGCGCACAGCGTGTTCCCTCAAGCATTAAGCGGGTTTTCCGGTCGCGAAGCAGAACTGGCCTGCGTCAACGGACCGGCATTCTTCTCCAAATAACTTCACTGCTACTGAACACCGAAGCCTGATCTCTCAAACGAGACTGCGAAAATGTGCACATTAGCCAGCTGAGGAAAGACTATGCTTTTCAACGGTTTATCAAGAAGATCACTACAACGATAGTACAGCATGCACTTGATTCTCTCTGTATTCCCAGTATTATCGTATCTGCCGGAAAACACGAACGCAATTTCCTCTCCAGTCGATGGCCCTCCGCACCAATCGGAAAACGACAACTGGATCATTTGCTGCGAACCATCTTCGTAGATCAGCTGCGCTTCACCGACGTAGTCACCATGGTTCGCCGAACCGAGGATACAGATACGACTGAATACTTCTGCTGGAAATGTAATCGCCTGGCCCGTGAGTCTTAGGTTGTCGTCGCCTTTGATGTTCATTAAGAATCTAGTCTCACCAACAGAAAGGAATCCTGATTCTAGCTCTCTCTCCAGCTCTGCAGATATGTAAGAAGCTCCAAATAATCCCTGAGGGTTGTCGAAATTCGCCGTTTTTCTCTCATCGGAAGATGCAATTCCGTTGTTGTTGAATAGCTCTTCAAGATTCAAATGAACGAACCCGTCCTGTTCGACAACATCCACTACCAGTGACGGTGGTACTTCAGTAATCTTTCTCTCTCTTTCAAAGATCCTACCGTTTGCAATTGAAATACCTTCTTGCGCTTCCTCGCTTCCACGGAAATTGAGAATAAAGGAGACATCTTCTCCTGGATCGTAAGCAACCACCAAATTCGGCACGAGAATTATCTGATCGAGATCGAAACTACCTTCGGTTATTCTTCCTCCCACCGTGAAGGTAGATTCATTACCTGTACCTTTTACAGTACCGATTTTGAGAATGGCTCTCCGCTCTAGGCTGACTACCTTCTCTGATCTGGAATCCCCAAGCCTCAAGGTAAAGACCACTTCGTTAGCTTTGACTTCATTTAGAGCTGCAAATACTGAATATGATGTCTCGGCAAGTGTTATTGGCATACGAAGACTGAATGCTCCTGAGATGTTTATTACGGCATTGCCCGAAAAGCCGGTACCCTGGATTATCGCTGATTCGGAAAGGCCAGCCCTCATGGATTCTGCTTCAACTACCTCAACCGGCGCAAGTATCTCTACTTCACCAGAAAAGAACCGTTCGTACTGATCGGGAAGCCTACTGATCCTTTCGAGAGAAAGAAGCATGGAAATCGTAGATTCTGCTCCTGCATTTCTATTTACGTGTGAGAATTCAAGTCCGTCAAATCCCTCTCCGTTCCTCCCTATCATTGACTGGTTCAACTTGTTGACACCAAGGAACCAGCTTCCAAGAAGAGCCGTTGTAGAGGCAATCTCATCATCTTCGGTCAGTTCATACAGCATATACCCTGCTGAAATCGCGGCTTCTGCAGCATAGGCTATCTGTGGGAAAAGTTGCAAGTATTGAGACAATGAGTATAGAGGCCCCGCATTCAGCAGAAGCGCCGAGCTTCGCTTGAAAGCCTCTACAGAAGCTTCAAGAAGATTGTCGTCTTCTAGAATCGCACTTGCCAAAGCTATTGCTTCCAGCTGCCTCGAACCCCAACCGTGCCAGTAATACTTCGATTCTGAAGGTGGTGCCTCGTCTACAAGACCGTCAAAAAGCGAGTCGTTATTCAGAACCAGCTTATCTCGAATAGCAGAAGAACACCTTTCAACGAAACTTCCCACGAGTGCATCGTTGCCTATCATGAACAACTCGGCGGCTCCAAGAAGAACAACGGATGAGAGGTCGGTGTAGCCATGAATAAGACCGTCCTGTTCAAAGCTGATTATTCTTCGGAAGCACCTATGTGCAGCTTCAGTCAGTTTAACAGAAAACTCGGGGTCACAATCTTGAGATATCCGTGCTCCGGTTGTAAGCGCCCATAATGCTCGAGCTGCCCACCAGTTTCCTCCTTTTCTGGAAGTAGGCCCATTTAGGTTTATTCTTCCATCTTCGAATACGAAATTGTAGAAGTCCCCATCGACATCCTGCATTGAAAGTACAAATTCCAGCGCTTCTTTTGCCCGTCCGAAGTACTCAGGTTTTCCTGAAGTCTCAAAGAGTCTCAAATAAAGTATCGCCGCCCTCGCCACATCATCAACACATGTAACTCCTTCGCCGGGAGCATCGGCATGTTTGTAGCTTCCATCGGGAAGTCTGTCAGCATAAATCCAGTAACCAACTCTTGTGACATTCTCAATCGAGAACTCGTCTCTAAGGAATTCCAGATGTCCTAGATTAAGCTGAACCTCCATCCCGATAAGCAAGACTGAAGCAAGAGATAAGAGCAAGACGATTACCTTCTTCATAGACACCTCCAAAATAAAAGGGTGAGAGGCAACCTCTCACCCTAAAGCAAAGATCGATTATTCTCCTATCTTGAGTGACTGAATCTCCGACTTCTTGAGCTCAGCGAACTCGATTGAATCCTGAATTGAGTCGGCGTTGAATATCGAGTAGACTCTCTTGAAACTGACAACATCTCCTGCCGCAAAGCGCTTTACGTAGTCTTCCCAGTTTGAAGAGACATAACCTCTAGTGCTTTCGAAGATGTCAATCTCACCGGGCATCCATTCGAAGTATCCGTCCCTGAATTCCCTGCTCTCATATACCCAAGTAAGACCTCCTATCCATTTCTCGTAGTCGGCTACTACAACAGGTACTTCGGGGTTTATCTCTGCGACACCCAATTTCAATGACAACGAGTAGTTGGCTCTCCAGCTTTCCTGAGAAGCAAATATGTACGTCGCACCCCACCAAAGCGGTCTCATTGAATCTACAGCAGGGAAGACAATATAGGGCTTGTTTCCGAAATACATTATCGCATTTCTCTCAAGCCAGTATTCTAGTGGTGTAATATTAAGCTGATCGGCCCAGAGAAGTCTTCTGAATACAGGAAGCGTATGGACCGTGTCTTCAGCTACGTCAGTCAATACTCTTGTTGCCATTATCTGTAGTTTCATTAGTTCGGCATATGTCGCAAATTCAAAGGTGTTGTGAGAAATTATATCCCCATTGCTGAAGATTGTGGTGATGATTTTTTGAGTTACACCCAGGAAAGGTTTCGCTTCAAGCGTGCTAACAACAGTGATTCCTACGGGCCCGGCAGGAAGAACCGAGACTTCCTTGACTGCAAAATCCCCCGACGTCTTTTCTTCGTGCCTGCCAAACTCTCCATCGATGTAATAGGTCGATCCAACATAACCCGACATCCTGACAATGCCTATCTCATCGACCACAGTTCCTTCCACATCTCCGAAACCAGTTACCTTAACGAGACCTTTGTTATTGGCAATTGCAGTTATTTCCCCGATTTCAATAACCCACTGCCCATCTTCCTCAGTTACTTTTCCTACCGACTGGTAGGTTGGGGGAAGAATGTCAAAGTTGTCACTAACCGTTATCTCTGCAGGACCTGTGATCAAGAAGGAGAGAATATCCCCGGATGAGAGCCTTCCATTCAGATCGGCATCATCAATTTGATACGGAAGCTCCTTTCCGTCTTGAACAACTCTTAATGAGTCCCAGTTGGCATCGAAGTCAACCCCAACGAGATCAAGAATATCACTCATGGCAATTGTAACGGCAACAGGCTCCCCGGTGAAGGAATTGACAGACACGGGAACCCTTATAGTCTCTGCAACTAAAAAGACCGAAAGCACTATGAAGAAAAGAACCAAGAACCTCTTCATACAAACACCTCCTAGAAGTCGATGTGAAATCGCTTACATATCACTTAAGATTATAGAATCTTGTCACTTCTTTGATCTAGAATGATATGGAATCAAAAATAATGACTTACGAAGATTATCGGCAATCAATTGGTAATATAACCTGATTCCGCACTAACTTTACTTTTTTCGTCTAACTTTAATCAACTTTGATACCTACGATTATTTAAGACATGCAAAACGGCATATTACTGACTTAATAGCTCTAAATACTAACTGAATGGCTTTATTAGTTGCTACTCGAATGTGATTATCGAGCCTCAATCGAGGTATATTACTTTTAGAGATGTAAGCGTTTACATAGCTAGAGGTGATTTACTTGTCGGCAAAACTATCTGATGTCGCACGACTGGCAGAAGTATCAACCGCAACAGTTTCAAGAGTGCTGAATAAGAGCGGCTACGTTTCGAAGAAGGCAAGAGAAAAGGTCTTGTCAGCCATAGAAGAACTCGAGTACAAACCCTCAAAAGTTGCAAGCTACCTTGCAAGCAGAAAGCTTGACTTCAACATCGGCATCGTCGCTGGCAGAAGATTGTTTAAGATTCTTTCCAGCAAATCTGATCAGTTTTACACTATCGTTCTTAATGGAATTGAGGAGTTCTTTCTAAACAACAACATGAGAGGAGAATTAGTATCGACAGATGAGTTCTCGAATAGTTTTGACGGATATCTGATGATAGGTGGAGAAATAAGCGAGAAAGATGTGAGAATGGTCAAAGAGGGCGGGAAACCTGTTGTGCTGGTCGATCAGTATCTTGCCGGTGTCAAGGTAGACTGTGTTGTTTCTGATGGTTACGATGGAGCTGTATATGGAATGAGAAAGCTCTTCTCAAAAGGTCTGAAGAAGATAGTGAACATCCATGGTCCCCTGTCTCACTTTGGTTTCAGAGATAGATACGACGGGTATATCTCAGCAATGGAAAGCGCCGGCTACTTGCCTAGAGCATTTGAATACGACGAAGAAAACGACAATATGAGCGCGATTATAGACCTTTTGCTTTCAAGATACGGGCTTCCAGACGCAGTATTCGGGTGTAATGATACGGCCGCAATCAGAGCAATGGAAGAGTTTCAGGCAAGAGGCATAAAAATACCAGAAGAGGCATCGATTATGGGATTTGATGACATTATAAACTCTTCCGGTACCACCCCTTCGTTGACGACATTCAAGATCTTCAAGCGTGAGATGGGGGTTGTAGCATCAAGAAGACTGCAGAGTCTGCTAATTGGCAATGAACCTCATCCTACAAAGATTTCTCTGTTTACCGAATTTGTCCAGAGAGAGAGCACTTTATAGAAAAGGAGGTAAAGATCGTGAAAAAACTAATTCTGTTAACGGTATTCCTGTGCCTTATCTCGGGATTACTTGGCGTTGAGCTTGTCTTCTGGACAGCGCCAAATCCTCTTCAAGAGAGTTTCTGGAAAGAAGTGGTTTCCGAGTGGAATCAGAACAACCCGGATATCCAGATAAAGTGGTCAACGATCCCGGCTGCCGGTAGCTCAGAGGAGGCTATACTCACATCAATCGCATCGGGAAGAATGCCTGACATCTGCACGAACATCTTCTCGGGTTTCGCAGCACAACTTATCGAAGCAGACATACTTGTTCCGCTAAACTCCTTCCCGGATTTCTGGGAGCTAATGGAGAAGAGGAAGATGACTTCAATAGTCGAAAGCTGGAAATTTGGAAACGACTATTACGTGCTCCCAATATACTCGAATCCGATTATGATGTGGTGGAGATCGGACATACTGAAAGAGCTGGGATATGATAGGCCGCCCAGAACATACTCGGAGATCTATGAAATCAGTGAGAAGTATTCCGTCCCTTACGAGAAGTATGGAACATTGGTCGTAATGGGCAGAAACTGGTACGACAGATGGTATGATTTCATAACCTATTACTATGCGGCAAGCGAGGGCTCCCCATACCTGGATGTTGAGAAAGCAAGAGCTCTCTTCAACAACGATACGGGGAAAGAAGTCGTCACATTCATAGATACCATGTTCAGAAACAACTGGACGGCGGTCGACCTCGGAAGCAACCCATTCTACTTCGGAGTAGTTCTTGGTGGTATATTCGGGCCTTGGGAGATCAATCAGGCGAGGAACCTCTTCCCTGATGTCTTTGACCACATTGCAATCGCTCCACCTCCAGTCCCGGACGACTATCCAGAAGACAAACCAATATACACGTTCGCAGATACTAAGGGACTGGTAATGTTTGCAACAACAAAGCATAAGGAAGCCGCATGGAAGTTCATCAAGTGGGTTTACTCAGATATTGAGAAAGATCGGAAATGGATGGAAGTTACCAACCTTCCTCCTGCAAGAGAGGATCTGCTATCTAACCCCATCTTTCAAGAATACATGGATGAGAACCCAAAGTTCGCCGCTTACGCTAGCCATGTTGCCTATGCTGTCCCGCCCGCATTAACCACCAAGACTGTTGAGGTTCAAGATATTCTCACGACATTTCTCATCGAACAAATAATGTATGGAAAATCCACTCCATTCGAAGCTTTGAGCGATGCGGCAACAAGAGTAAGAAGAGAACTCTTCTAAGAGAAGAGGTGATTTTGAGTGAGGAAGAGATTGAAAACCATCGACGCAATAAAGGGCTGGTCTCTGTCAGGAGGATACCTAGTATATACAGCGATTTTCTGGGGGTACCCGTTCGTATGGTTACTGATTCTGGCACTCTCGAAATGGAATTACTTCACACCCAGGAAGTTTATCTGGTTTGACAATTTCATTAAGCTCTTCCAGGATGAGCTATTCTGGAGGGTCTTCCTGAACACCTTCAATTTCATGCTTTACTTCATCCCAATGGTTCTCGGTCTCTCCTTACTCTTTGCTCTTGGCCTGAAGAAGGTGAAGATGTTCAGGACCTTCTTCATACTGGCATTTCTCGTTGCCAACGTCTCCTCCGGAGTCGCCTACTCGATCATATTCCAAAAGCTGTTTGCGATAAACGGTCCCTTAAACAGCATTACTAGGTCTATTTTCGGAATCACAATCCCCTGGTTTAGCAGTCCACAGCTGGCAACGCTATCTATCGCTGTGATGGTAACCTGGAAATTCATTGGTTACTACGGTCTCATTCTTTTCTCAGGGCTTCAGGCAATACCGGAGAGTCTATATGAATCTGCTGAACTGGATGGAGCAGGAAAGATGACCAGATTTTTCAGGATCACTCTGCCCCTTATAAATCCGTCGATAGTTATGGTTCTGGTTCTCTCCCTTACTCTAACTTTTGGAATATTCACCGAGCCCTTCCTCATTACGGGAGGAGGTCCGATGAGAACCACATATACATTCCAGATGCTCATCTACACGACAGCATTCCAGAAAATCAATCCGGGATACGCATCGGCGTTGGCAATCATAGTGGCTCTTCTGAGTTACGGATGCGTGTTGCTCACCAGGAAGCTTGTTGAAAGAGAGGTGGAGATGGTATGAAGAAAATACCGATGATTATCCTTTATGTCATTCTCTTTGCCGCCTCCGTCGTATGGATCTACCCATATATATGGATGCTGCTATCGTCTTTCAAGCCAACTAATGAAATCTATGGCGGATTCCTGCCGAGCCGGTTCACCCTTGATAATTATAGATTCATTCTAGAAGCCGCCGACAAGATGGAGAGACCGTTTATTCAAGCTCTTGGCAATTCGATATTCATATCTGTAACCGTTACCTTTGGAGTACTAGTGACCTCGGCTCTCGTTGGCTTCGGACTATCAAGGCTAAGTTTCAAAGGAAGAAATGTGATATTCAATTTCATAATATTTCAGATGATATTCCCGGGATTTCTTTTTATTGTCCCTTTATATGTCCTCATAAGGAATCTCGGTCTAATTGACACCAGAACGGCCCTCATACTTCCTTCCCTCGTTTCCGCTTGGGGTGTCTTCATGTTTACGCAGTCCTTCAGAGCCGTTCCAAACGAATACCTTGAAGCAGCTAGAATGGATGGAGCAAACGACCTCTGGATAATCACGAAGGTGTTGATCCCGCTAACTAGCTCGACCGTCTCTATCGTTGGACTCTTCACATTCATCGGAATATGGGATAATTTCATGTGGCCTCTAATAGTTGTCAGCGATTATTCAAAGATGCCGCTTTCAGTACTTTTGGCAAGCTTCAATATGCAGTACGGAAGTTACCTGGGACCGGTTCTTGCAGGTTCTGTCCTTCAGACTATGCCCATGGTAGTCATATTTCTGGTGTTCAGAAAGTACTTCCTTCAAGGAATCTCTATGTCATTGAAATAAGGAGTGAGAGTTGTGATCAAACTGAAAAGACATCCGTTAAACCCTCTTATCTCTCCGATCCCGCAACATCACTGGGAATCTAAGTATGTTTTCAACTGTGCCGTTGTCAAACGAAAAAAAGTCTTTCACATGCTATACAGGGCCCAGGGAGAAGATATGGTTTCAAGAATGGGCTACGCCGTTTCACTCGACGGTGTTAGATTCAACAGACTTGAGAAGCCGGTCTTTACTCCCGGAAGTCAATGGGAGCTTTACGGCGTTGAGGACCCCAGGCTAACGGAGCTGGAGGGAAAAGTCTTCATGCAATACACGGCCTATTCTCCTCTTGGTGTACGAATTTCGATGGCTTCAACGACTGATTTTCTCCGCTGGGAGCGTCACGGAGTAATTATCCCGGATGTCGACAACAAGGATGCAGCACTGTTTCCGGAGAAGGTGAACGGACGCTACATTATGTTCCACAGAATCGAACCGGACATGTATCTGGCGTATTCAGACGATCTCAATACCTGGACACGATTCACTTCTATAGCCGGTCCGAGACCCAGCATGTGGGACAATCTGAAGATTGGGGTAGGTGCTCCACCTATCAAAACTAAATACGGGTGGCTTGTACTGTATCACGGCGTGGAAGACACTCCTAGACCTACTTACAGACTGGGGTTCATGTTACTAGACTCAGAGAACCCTGAGAAGGTCATAAAGAGAAGCAATGAACCGATTCTTGAACCAGAAGAAGAGTGGGAAGTGTTTGGAGGCGTCCCAAATGTCGTTTTTTCCGATGCAATGGTGGAACACGAAGGACACTATTATGTTTATTATGGGGCGGCAGACAACCTTATCGCTCTGGCCACAATCGAGAAAGAGGTTGTGATCAACTGGATAAGGAGTTGATTATGTGAGAAGACTACTGCTTGTGGTATTGCTCTCTCTATGTTCATCGGTATTTTCCATTTCGATAGAGTTTGAATCGCTATATAACATTGAAAGAGCATCTGAGCTTCCTATAGTGATGCCTCAAGGTGTCGGGTGGGAGAGCAAGGCCGTATTCAATCCGGCAGCTATAGTTATTGACTCGACTGTCTATCTTCTCTACAGATCGGAAGACTGGGCCGGCACAGGTAGATGGAATGGCACATCAAGGATTGGCCTGGCGACATCGGCAGATGGCTTCGAGTTCTCAAGGCGGTCAGATCCTCTGATTTCGCCAACGGAATCATACGAGATCCCGGGAGGCTGCGAAGATCCTCGAATAGTGAAGATAGACGATACCTATATACTTACCTACACGGGTTATGATGGGGGGAAGGCGAGACTGTGCATAGCCGTCTCAAAGGACTTCGAAGAGTGGGAGAAATTGGGCCCGGTATTCAAAGACGATACCTGGTCAAAGTCAGGCGCAATCGTCCCTGCCAAGATTGATGGGAAGTACTTCATGTACTTTGGAGATTCCTCTATAAAACTCGCTTATTCCACCGACCTCAGAAATTGGACGGTATTTCCCCGTCCCGTATTGGAACCAAGACAGGGTTACTTCGACAGCAGACTGATAGAGCCGGGACCGACGCCCATTATAACAGAAGAGGGGATTCTTCTCATATACAACAGCGCCGACTTTTCCACGATCTACAGGCCGGGGGCTGCGCTATTTGATATAAGCAATCCCAGAAAACTTATAATGAGGACTGACAGGTTTCTCGCAGAACCTGAACTTATTTGGGAAAAACAAGGGCAGGTCCCAAACGTGATATTTATCGAAGGAGCCGTAGTTCATGAAGAAAAGCTGATTCTGTACTATGGTGCAGCAGACACCTACATTGGAGCGTTCGTTGTTGATCTTAGTAGCTGAGACTGTGAATCTTTGGTAATGAAGACATCTACAATCTCTTGTTGTCCTTACCGGGGCTCCTTTTCTGGGCCCCTTTCTTCAGCGATTCAATCTCCCTCTTGCTTAGCCTTTTTATGTCACCTGGATTTGGAACAAGAGATATGCCAAGAGTGCCTATAGCAACTCTGACAAGAGTGGAAACCTGTTTGTTGAATACCCTAAGAATCTCCCTAATTTCTCGTTTGTGGCCTTCGTGAATCGTAATCGAATACTTCGACAGATCTTCATCACTTCTGACCAGTCTTATCTTTGCCGGAGCTGTTCTGAATCCATCGGCAAGTGTAACACCAGCCCTCACAGCTTCGATATCCTGATCGGTAAGTCTTCCCTTTATTCCCACGACGTAAGTCTTCTCTATCTCTGAAGAAGGATGAGAAACGAGATTAGCGAGATCACCATCATTCGTCATGATTATTAATCCGCAGCTGTCTTGGTCCAGTCTGCCTACGTGAAATACTCTCTCCTTAATCCTTTCACTTATCAGATCAGCCAACGTCTTTCTTCCACGATCATCGCTCATGGCGCTGAGATAACCAAGAGGTTTGTTAACCAAATATACGACTTTTTCTTCTATGGAAAAGCTTAGCTTACTTCCGTCAAGAAGAATTTCTGAAGACTCCGGAATTACATCAAGTCTCGGGTATGTCTCGATCCTGCCGTTCACCTTCACTCTCCCGTCCAGGATCGCTTGAGTCGACTTCCTTCTCGACATTCCCGTTATCTGTGAGATCATCTCGTGAAGCCTCAAAACTATCTTCCCCCCCGCCAATAGCCAACCCCTGAACAATCTCCGCGAGATCGTCAACCTGGAACAATTCGTAGAAGCGCGAACTGACTTTGTAGAGGTAAGGTCTGCCCGGCAGCTTCGATTTCCTCTTGCCCACAAGTCCCATCTTAGACAGCTCTAAAAGCTGGGCTTGAGAAGACCTTCCTCTTATTAGTTCAACATCATTTCTTGTTAGCGGTCCCTTCACAGCCACAGTCGCCAAAACTTCCATCTGAGTGTCGGTAATGCTCACCAGAGGTCTCACCGATATTTGACTTACATATGACTGAATCGATGCTTTGGTATAGAATCTGAGCCTGCCGTTAACGGACTTAATCATTACACCGTGATCATGTCCTTGGTATTCTCCCTCTAGCTCTTCAAGCAGTAACATAACCTGATTCAGCTTCATACCGATAATCGACGCGATTCTTGACGGCTCAATGCCGCTTCTTGCAGAGAAGATCAGCGCTTCGATAATTGCCTTCTTTGTCAATTCCTCGTTCACTAGACCCTCCTTCTGAGAACGAGAGGCTCTACACTTTCAAGATAGTACCTGTTGAGCTTCAGGAGTTCAAGCACTGCAAGAAAGGAGACAATTACTTCCGATCTGCTTTCGAGATCCATAAGGAACTTGTACAGCTCAATTGTCTCATAGAGCTGTTCTATCTGAAGCATTCGGTCTTCAACGTTTATGCTCTCGGAAACGATTGTATATACTCTTTCTCTTAATACCGTCTCCTTTAGAATGGCTTTGAAAGCTTCCGTAAGTTCGTCCGGAAGATCCTCTTTCCTCTTCTGATCAACTACCGGTTTGGCTGTTGCCCTTTCATAGCTGTAAGCATCGTAGAGCTTTACCCGGAATTCTTTTGACAGGTCCTTTAAGGCCCTATACTCCTCTACGCTTTTGTAGAGTTCTTTCTGCTGATTTTCAAACACTTCGGCTTCATTATTGCTCATTCTGGGGAGCAGAGCCTTGGACTTCATCTCCATGAGAGTTGAAGCCATCACCAGGAAATCGGAAGTCACTACCATATCCAGAGATTTCATCTTGTTGACGTGTGCAATGAACTCGTCTGCTATGACTGTGATGGGGATCGAACGAATGTCTACCCGGTGTTTCCTGACTAAATACACGAGCAAGTCAAGCGGTCCTTCGAATTCAGGGAAACTGAAGACCAGTTCAAGCTGTTCCACCTTCACCACCCCAGCTTAGTTGCTTCAAGAACCCTCTTCATTGTCTCCTTAGCCACTTCTGCAGCTCTTCGATTTCCATCTTCGATTATCTCGGAAAGCTCCTCACAGTTTTCTTTCAGATAGGACAGCCTCTCCCAAACAGGGGAGAGTCTTTCAACCAGGTTCTGCTGAAGGAGTCTCTTACACTCCAAACAGCCGATTCCTGCAGTCTTGCATCCTTGAACGACCCAAGACTTCTCTTCATCGGAGGAAGTGAAAGCCTTATGATAATCCCATACAGGACATTTTTCCGGATCTCCCGGATCGGTTCTTCTCTTTCTCGCCGGATCCGTCATCATCGGAGCAATCATCTTCCAGAGCTCTTTCTCATCCGTATCGATCAGAATGTAGTTCCCGTAGCTCTTGGACATCTTTCTGCCATCAGTTCCCGGAAGCTTGGGCACTTTAGCAAGAATCGGTTCCGGCTCTGGGAACACTTCGCCAAACTGATTGTTGAACCTTCTTGCAATTTCCCTTGTAAGCTCAACATGATAAACCTGATCCTCACCAACCGGAACTCCTGTCGCCAGATACATGAGAATATCCGCTGCCTGAAGAACAGGGTATAGCAAAAACCCTCCACTTGAAAGGTCCTTGTTTGTGATCTGCTCCTTCTGATCCTTGAAAGTCGGCACCCTTTCCAATCTCGAAACAGACACGAGCATAGAGAAATACAGGAACAGCTCCGCGTGCTCCTTAATTGCAGACTGAACAAAGAGAACTGATTTCTCGGGATCTAGACCAACTGAGACGTATGTTCGGACGATGTCAAGACTCCAGTCATAGAAGTTAGAACTTTCATCTATATGGGAAGTGAGGCCATGCCAGTTAGCCACGAAGTAAAAGCATTCATTTCCCTGGTCCTGCAGCTCTTTCCATTTCTCAAGAGTTACGAAATGCCCTAGATGAAGTCTGCCGGTCGAGCGCATGCCACTGAGAACTCGCACTGAAATCCCTCCAAACCGAAAAGCCCGATATACAACTAATATCGATCGTCAACTGCGATCGCAAAGGTATCTACAATGTATTTTAGCACAGAATGATGTTATCATATTCTCAGGACCAATCTAATAATAATCGGGAGGTTACATATGAAATTCAATACCCTTCTCATCATACTCGTTGTTGTTATGGTTGGGATGACTGCAGTCAACATGTTTATGGCATTTAACAACAGACTTGATATTGACACTCTGTCATCCACCAGCAACTATTCATATGACTACGAAGGTCGAGCCACCTTGGATATTGAAACCGAGATCATCTTCAATAAACCAAATCAGATGACACAGTTTCTCGAGCAATACGATAAACCTCAGCAAGAACAGTTCGCAGACTTCCAGGAGTCAATGACCCAGTTTGCAGAGAGCTTCAACCGGGCTATGTATGTAGAGGACTTTCAGTCGACCGCAACGGTTCTCGGTTCTAACAGAGTAAGAGTAATTGAGCATGCCGTTATTTCGGGCTTTGCTGCCGTTGAAGAAGGAGTAGTAAACACTGATATGGGAGATATGGAGTTCGATCTTACAGGGGAAGCCTATTCACTTACTATCTCAATTCCGCCAGGCGCAACGATTATCGAAGTCAATCCCACACCAACAGTTGTAGCAGACGGAAATGTATATATATGGGCAGACACTGGCAAGACGAACTTTCCAAAGATTCAGTTTGCAAGAGGTGAGTGAAGTCAGTCAAGAAGCCAAGTCGTTCCTTTCTCTTCTAAAAGAATCTACCAATACCTCAGTACTAACCGGTGCCGGCGTTTCTGTTGCCAGTGGTATTCCAGATTTTAGAAGTCCCGGGGGCCTATACAGCAAAGTCTCTCCAGAGATTTTCGAACTCAGTTCCTTTATGAAAGACCCTGCTGGTTACTACAAAGTAGCAAGAGAGAGAATACACACCATGGCTGACACAGTACCAAATGCCACCCACATACTTCTAGCGAGACTGCAAGAGATGGGATTGATTCAAACAATCATCACCCAGAATATCGACGGTCTCCTGCAAAAAGCTGGAGCAAGAGATGTCGTCGAGTTGCACGGAACAGTCTCCCTGTTTGATTGTCTTCAATGCAGCAGGAAGTTTGATAGGTCGGAGATGGAGCTCATTCTGGAAAGCGCTGATGTTCCGAAATGCAGCTGTGGAGGCCTAATAAAGCCAAGAATCGTCTTCTTTGGCGAGATGCTTCCCGAGAAGGCTATCAGAAGCTCTGAAGATGCTGCGCTTGCTGCAGATCTGTTTCTCGCATTAGGTTCTTCGCTCATGGTTTATCCTGCGGCTCAGTTTCCGGTAATTGCGAAATCATCTGGCGCCAGAGTGGCAATCGTGAATAGAGATGAGACTGGTCTCGATTATCTGGCCGACCATATTTTTAGGGTCGAACTTGAAGGGTTTTCTAAAGAAGTCATCAGCCTATTGGAAGCAGAATCATGAATCGGTAGTTCCCTGATAAGTCCTTTCTGAACTCGCAAGAGTAACCTTCGATCTCCGAAAAGAGTTTGCGAAGACCGTCCGTCTCGTACTGAGAAATTTCCAGATATACCCTCTTTCCACGCGGGAGGTTCCTGAAAAACTCCCTGTAGAAGTCAAGTCCATCCTTACCGCCGTCAAGGGCAGTCAACGGTTCGTGATTTTTTATGCTGACATCGAGCAAATCGATATCTGTTGTTCTTATATAAGGCGGGTTGGAAACCAAAACCTCGACAGAGTTCAGGTATTCTCCGAGTCCGTTGAGATTGTCTCCGTCAATGAATTTCACGTTAGATATCCCGTTATTTCTGGCATTCTGCTCCGCAAGAGCGATTGCCTCCGTTGAGATGTCGGTCGCGAATACAGTAGCTGAGGGAAGACTTCGCGCAAGAGCGCAGGCTATCGCTCCACTTCCCGTTCCGATATCGGCAAAGACTTTAGAGTCTTTTTCTTCCTCAATAACGATCTCAACCAACTCTTCAGTTTCGCTGCGGGGAATGAGCACACAAGGGGAAAGCTCTAGTCTAATTCCAAAAAAATCTTTGTAGCCAAGCACGTAGTCTATTGGCTCTCCTTTGGCAACTCTTTTCACTGCCGAAAAAAACTCAACGGTCAGAGAAGATTCGATTTCTCTTTTAGTATCAAGAAGCAGATCGACTTCAGTCAGCGATAGGATTTCCTTCGAAAGTAAGAACACAATAAAGCGGGAATTGTCGATTCCCGCTTCACTGAGCCTCTTTATTGATATCTCAATTAGCTCCCTTGATTTCACATTCCAAGAATCTTTCTGACGTCATCACTTGCCATCTCAGGCGTCCATGGTGGGTCAAAGGTAAGCTCAATCTTAACGTCCCCAATTCCCTCGATCTCGCTGACCTTTCTTCTTGCGTCTTCCGTCATCAGTCCGGCAAGGGGACACATCGGCGTCGTCAACGTCATCTTGATTCTCACATCTTTCCCATCCTGAATATTCACGCCGTAAACTAGTCCAAGAGAAACTATATCGAAGCCAATTTCGAGATCATAGACTTCTTCAAGAGCTTTCATTACATCTTCCTTTATGACACTCAATTCATTCTCCTCCATCTGCTTCATAGTATCTTTCTACTATGGCACTTTCTTTGAAAGGCTTAAATTCTTGTTCTTTCCAGACTCTCCATAACAAGTCCTTTTTCTCTTCGATCAGGTTCTTCTCGATCTCTTCCCTCACATCTTCAACACCCTGCGAACCTGCAGGAGAGTATGACTGAAGATAGATAACCGCGTATCTGTTGTCAAGAGTTACAACAGAAGAAAGCAATTCGCCGTCCGTTGGCTTGAAGAGGGACTTAACCAGTTCCGGATTGAGACTTTCAATTTCCTGCCTCGTGAAGCTTCCGGTAACAACTTCGGGAAAAGTGTCGAGAACGGAAGCTGGATTTGCATCTCTCGACGCGGCCTTCCATACAGAATAGGCTTCGGAGAATGAATCGAACAGGAGTACCTTCATGTTCGCTCTCTCTTCCTCCACAGCATACTTGGACGAATTGGCCATGTAATACTGCTCAATCTCCTCTTCTGTAACCGTAGCATTCATGGTGACTGCTTCATAGAGAGCATTAAGAACCTCTCTGTATGCAAGATCCCGGACAACTTTCGCCTCATAGGAACTCAATCCGTCGATGTATCCCCTAAGTATGTAGAAGAGATCTGCATCGGACTTCTCGATCTCCAATTCTGCCAGCGTATCCATAATAGACTTATTCACAACGCTCTTCAATGCTTCTGAGTTGGCCTCAATCCCAGCTTCTCTCGCGTACTGAATAAGAAGAGTCTCTTCAATCAACGCCTCCAGAGAATTCCTTTCATATTCTTCAAGCAACTTCTGACCGGCTTCCGTATTCAGAAGCATCTCAGAAAACAGAGGATCTACTTCTTCGATTCTTTTTGATATTTCAGTGTAGTTAGGCAGAACTTTAGAAAGAAAAGCGTCCATGGTGATAATCTCGCCATTTACCCTGGCGGCTATCCCACTCCCGGATAAATCCTCCGTTTGCGCGAATGTTGCTACAGTGAGTAACATAATAATCAGGGCAGCGATCAGCAGCTTCTTCAATTTGTACCCTCCTTCGCTTTTTCCCACAGGTGATTAAGCTCATCTATGGTCATGCTTTCAATATCCAGACCGTATCTCTCAATATGACTCTCCATCTCGTGAAAACGGTTCACGAATTTCTCTGTCGATCTTCTCAAAGCTGATTCAGGATCAACCTCGAGAAATCTCGATAAATTAGCAACTGTAAAGAGAAGGTCACCGATTTCCTCTTCAATCTTCTTTTTATCTCTTTCCTTTATAGCACAGTCCAGCTCTTCAATCTCTTCATTCAGTTTGTCGCGCGGACCATTCATATCTTCCCAATCAAATCCAACAACCGATGCATTTTCCTGAACCCTGCGGGCCAAACTAAGTGCTGGCAGCGCTTTGTTGACCTTGCCTATTGAAGAAGCGGGAGACTCATTTCCTCCCTTTTCCTTCGCTTTGATCTCTTCCCATTGGCGATAGGAGTAGCCTTTCGAATCGGAAAAGACGTGGGGATGCCTTCTGATAAGCTTTTCAGTCAACATACTGACAATATCCGTTATAGAAAACGCCCCTCTTTCGGCAGCAATCTGAGCGTGGAAGACTATCTGAAGGAGAACGTCGCCAAGCTCTTCTGCCAACTCATTGTCATTCCCTTTGTCTATAGCATCGAGAACCTCATAAGCCTCTTCTATCAGGTACGGTTTCAAGGACCTATGAGTCTGTTCTATATCCCATTCACAGCCTCCGGGAGATCTCAACTTCTTCATTGTTTCGATTAGTCTTACCCATTCGCTTTCCTCAAACTCGTCTCTCAATTCTTTGCCTCCATCTCAACCATGCCCGCTCTAAAAAGCCTTGCTCTGCCAACTCCCTCTTCATTTGACCAATGCGTTGCCAATTCCTTTGTGATCAGCTCTCTTATCGGCCTGAATGTCAATCTGTGCCACGTTGTTGGTCCGTATTTTCTCAGAGCCTGCAGATGTTTTTCTGTGCCATAACCCTTATGACTTCGATAGCCATATTCAGGATACAGAATGTCCAAAGAATCCATAATTCTATCTCTGAACACCTTTGCTACAATCGAGGCACTGGCTATCGATGCGCTCCTTCTATCTCCTCCGACTATGCACTCTCCCTTAACATCTAGATTAAGCGACTTTCCATCAACCAGAACGTAATTGGGCCTTTCGGATAAATTGTTCAGAGCCCTATTCATTGCAAGCCTTGTTGCAGCAAGAATGTTCAACAAGTCAATCTCCTCAGGCGACGAGACCCCAATACCAACTATAGAAGCCTCCATCACTCTATCGTATAGATACTCTCTTTCTTTTCTGCATAGAGCCTTGGAATCATAGACACCGTCCACAGGTTCGAGCGTAATGACTGCGGCGGCTACAACCGGACCTGACAGAGGACCTCTTCCCGCTTCGTCAACTCCGGCAACTGTTATGTAATCCTCTCTATATGAGACATCGAACCTTGTCAAATCGGCGAGCTCTCTTTCAGCTGATTTCATACTGAGATTATACATCACCATTCGGCGGCCTTCAGTCACCGTTATTATGCAAGTATAACCGTGAATGAACGCCACCAACGCTAGAATCAGTCATAACCCTGGTTAAGATGATGATATAATCTCTTGAGTAGTAACGGTTTCTTTCAACCAATACAAAGGGTTTGGAGGTGTAGTGATGTCCGGAAATGAAATCGAAAAGGAAGATGCAGCAGTTCTGGAGAAAAACCTGAGAACGATTTCTACGAGGATTAGAAGGGAAGGAAGAAAGGTTCTGAGGGACTTCCCGATCACTCCGGCCCAGTTCGATGTCCTGCAGGTCCTTTTCTTCAATGGAGAAAAGAGGATGAGTGACATCAGTCGCTGGCTTGGAATAACCAAGAGCACAACAACAGGTCTTGTGAAAAGGCTTATTGATGCTGATTTGGTAGAACGAAGACGTTCCGACAAAGATAGGAGATCATTCATAATCGACATTTCCGATTCTGGAAGAACACTTATAGAGAACGTTATCGATAGAAGAGTAGAGTACCTGAAATCGGTAATGACTGAAATAAAGTCCGATCAGGTAAAGGCTCTCGAGGTAATCGTCAAGAATCTTATAGAGATAATGGACTCTAAGAAAGCAAACGAATAATCGTCTGGAGGTATTCATGAAGAGAAAGAGTATTATTATAACTGGACTAATTCTCGTTTCCCTTGCAGCAACAATCTTTGCAAGCACCGTGAGAATTAAAGGGGATACTGTTCTGGGGTCGCTCCGAAAAGATGTCTTTACTTTTATAGGTAACGTGTCGATAAATAAGGATGGAGACATTTACGTAGAGACTCCTCTTGCAACGGCCACGAAAGGCACAACTGACTGGGAAAGCTTTGTGACTGAAGGGGAGACATTCGTCAAGTTTCAGACCGGTGAGGCAACCGCCTCTTCCCTTGATTACAACCTTGATAAGTCAACCGGCATACTTGTCGGAAATGTTGAAGCGATGATCTACTCAAAGGAAGAAGATGGAAAAAACATAAACATTTATCGGACAGAGATTCTCAACTTCGATCAAAAGAGCGAATATTACGAGGGTTTCGCGAAGGAGACCGAAGAGGCAACTCCCGAACTTATCTTCATCGATTACAAGGGCGACCTCAACGTTGATACCCTTTACTTCGAATACTTTGGAGATACGGGACTCCTGAACCTTAAAGGAAGCGTTTTCGTAGATGACTTCAAGAATAGTAGGAAGATCTGGGCCAGTGAACTGATTTACGATACAAATGACGATTCATTCGAAGGAAAGAGTGTGGAGATAGAGCTTGTTTTCTAGCAGGAGGAAGAGACAATGATTGATGTAAGGTTGATTCGAGAGAATCCGGAGATTGTTAGAAAGGGCCTTGAACAGAGGTGTATGAGCTCCGAACTACTGGACGAAATTGTGAATCTTGAGTCAAGGAGACGAGAGGCTCTTCAAATTGTGGAGCAAAAGAAGGCCGAAAGAAACAGTATATCCTCGGAAATTGCCCGCGCCAAGGCCAGTAAAGACCAGAGTCTTGCTGCTTCTCTGATGGAAAGGGCAAAGGAGATTTCGTCTGAAGTCAAGGACCTGGACAACCGAACTTCTCAAATTGACGAAGAGCTTAGAGAGAAACTCCTGTATCTTCCGAACATCCCCTCAAGCACGACCCCTGTAGGAAAGGGCGAGGAAGACAATGTAGTTCTCAGATTCTGGGGTGAACCGAGAAAAGTTGATTTCGAAATCAAAGCTCACTGGGATTATGGTCCGGACACAGGACTGATTGACTTCGAAAGGGCTGCCAAGATTTCTGGAGCGAGATTCACTATTCTTAGGGGAGATCTCGCAAGGCTTGAGAGGTCAATTGCGAATTTCATGCTAGACCTCCACCACTCGAAGGGATACGAAGAAGTTGCCCTTCCTTTCATGGTGAAGAGGGAGACAATGCAGGCAACAGGTCAGCTTCCCAAGTTCGAAGACGAGGCTTACAGGATAGATCCCGATGATATGTTCATGATACCGACGGCCGAAGTGCCGCTGGTGGCACAACACATGGATGAAATAATAGATAGCGATCTTCCAAAGAAGTACACTGCCTACAGCGCCTGCTTCAGAAGAGAAGCCGGATCTTATGGAAAGGACGTAAGAGGAATGATAAGGGTCCATCAGTTTGACAAGGTGGAGCTCGTCTGGTTCACTCATCCCGACAAGTCCTATGATGCGCTGGAGAGTCTCACTGCCGATGCCGAGGACGTTTTGAAGAAGCTTGAACTCCCTTACAGAGTTGTATCTCTCTGCACCGGAGATATCGGATTTGCATCAGCCAAGACATACGATCTTGAAGTTTGGTTGCCTTCATACAATACATATAGAGAGATCTCTTCCTGTTCAAATGTTGAAGACTTCCAGCCGAGAAGGGCAAACATCAGATTCAGAGACGACGATAACAAACTGAGGTTCGTGCATTGCCTGAACGGTTCGGGACTTGCAGTTGGAAGAACTCTGGTTGCAATAGTGGAGAACTACCAGAGAGAGGACGGAAAAATCGTTGTTCCCAAAGTGCTCGTGCCGTATATGGGACAGGAGGTTATCGGTTAATTGCCGAATGCTTACTTTGTATTGGCAGAAGGTAACACGGTCACTCTTGACAGCGATGAAACGAAGCACCTTAAGGTGATGAGGGCTAATCCGGGAGATGAACTGATAGGTATCGACGGAAGGGGAACTATCTACAGATTCGTTCTTAAAGAGCTGGGAAAGTCGAGTAGTTCTGGAAAGATAATCGAACGAGAATACATAGAACGAGATAAAAAAAGAGTAACTATAGCCGTGGCATCAACGAAGTGGCCACGGCTTCGCATTCTTATTGAGAAAGCTACTGAACTCGGAGTCGATAGAATAGAAGTCTTCAACAGTGTGAGGTCAGTCTCGAGACTAGACGAAAGCAAGACCGCAAAGCTCCTGACCGTAGCCAAAGAGGCCGCAAAACAGAGTGTGAACCCTCGTGTTCCCGAAGTATCTGTTCTGAAGAGTTTCGCCTTGGAAGGATCGCGTAATCTGCTTCTTGACTTTGGAGGAAGAGCAATTAGGGAGATGCAAAAAGATCTTGCTGAGGAACGTAATCTAAGAGTGATTGTTGGACCTGAAGGAGGTTTTACTCAGAAGGAGATTGCGCAGTTGACCGATCATTGCACTTCTATCTCTCTCGGTAGTAGAACGCTTAGAGTGGAGACAGGTGTTATTGTCATTCTAAGTATTATCAATTACTTTCTTGGCAGAATATAGGAGGAAGATGATGATCTTTTCACTGACATTGAATGCAGCGCTGGATAGATTTCTCTACACAGAAAGACTTACAGAAGACGATACCGTAAGGGTAGAGAGAGTGAAGGATTACCCCGCCGGAAAGGGAGTAGATGTGTCTCGAGTAGTAAACGAACTGGGTGGTCACTCTGTATCAATTGCCTTTCTTGGTGGACACACCGGAAAGATAGTAGAGGAAATGCTGGATGAAGAAGGTGTTGTTTATGCAACGGTAAGAAGTGATAAGGAGACGAGAACGAACATACTCATTGAAACGAAAAAAGGACAGTACAGGTTGAGTCTTCCGGGACCTGTTATCTCCAACAGAGAAGTAGACAAGCTGTTCAAGACGGTCGATATTCTGCTTAGAAAGGATGACTATCTGCTATTATGCGGAAGTGTTCCAGAAGGAGTCAGCAACGATATTTACAGGCAGCTGTGTTCAAGAATGAGGGGTATTGGTGTCAACGTCTATATTGATTCCGATAAAGAACCTTTTTCTGAAGGAGTTAAGGCTGGTCCCAAAGGAATAAAGCCGAATACACACGAACTTCAGAGGTTGCTGAAACGAGACTTGAAAGGAGAGTCCGACCTCAGAAGGGCAGTTCAGGAAGTTTCTGAAAAGTACTCGATCGAGGAAGTTCTTCTTACTATGGGTGGAAAGGGAGCTCTTGCACTTCTGAGCGGCAGCCTCTATAGAATAAACGTTCCTGAAGTTCCTGTAAAGAGCGCAGTTGGCGCCGGCGACTCATTCCTTGCCGCCTACTGCATGTCCAGAGAGCTGGGAGAAACAGCAGAGGTTGCGTTGAAAATGGCTGGAGCTGCTAGTTCTGCGGCTGTTATGACTCCGGGTACTGAACTCTGCAAGTACAACGATGTTATTGAACTCCTGCCAAGAATCGAAGTAAAAAGGCTATGATGACTTTCAGCGCGTACCATCAACGTTTCTGCCTGCTTCTTGAAGGTTCCGTGTCTCCTTCATAATGAGAAGGGCGATCGATGTAATAAAGAAAATTTCTCGGTTTTCCTCAAAAGAAAGGGCAAGAAATCAAGTGTTATTGATGGTCTAGTAGAATCTTCTTTGAAAGGTTCCTCCTTGATTCGAAAAGCAAAACAATCGAAGAGACAGAAACAGAAGATATTCTGTATTTCAGCAGAGTCTTTGCGGAAGAGAGAAGCTTTCCGAAGAAACTTCTGAGGAGTATAGCGCTCTATTTCTGTTTTCTCTTGCAACCTTCACTCGCTGCACGTGCTTCCGAGCTTCGTGAGAAAGAAGTATCTTCGGACCGGAAAGGACTTGATAGTTTCCTGGGGCACGACAGACAGGTTATTGACAAACTCGCACAGGCAGGGATCATCCGAACTGACCAGATGATCGAAGCTGCATTTACTCCAGAACTTAGGGAAAGCCTATCTCAACGGACAGGCATCGAAATTCACAAGATAATAGAAAACTTGAAACTTTCAGATCTCTCGCGGTTGAAAGGGATGAAAGGCGTACGGGCAAGACTGTACTATGAGGCAGGTGTGGGTGTTTGCTGCAGAATATAAACAGTGTGGGTACACTTGACAATCTCTCTTCTTGGGAATCGGAACAACTGAGGCTAATGCTGATTTATTTCGTTGAGAAGACTGGCTTTGAAGGAATTCCGCCTCTACCGAAGGAAGTTAGCAGCACTATCGAAGCTGCCAGAGCAATTGGAAGACTCGTCTTATACTGATTTTCCATTTCTTCATTGAACCATTTGACTCCACCAAGTTGATAACCAAGTCTCCAGGTTTCTATTTGGATCATGATAATTCCTATCAAAAAGCCACTCCCTTCGCTAATGTATAATCTTGCATACACGGAGGAGGTGAAGGGATGGTTAAGGATACCGTATTGAAGGAAGATTACGTCGATTGCGTCAATTCTGTTATAGATTACATTGAAGAGAGTCTGTCAGCTCAAGTTACTATCAGCGATCTCTGTGCAAAGACATTCTACTCGCCTGTTCATCTTCAGCGAATCTTCCTCCATACAGTTGGCGAAACCATCGGACAGTATCTCAAGGGTAGAAGGCTTAGCGAAGCGGCTGATAGGCTAGCAACAACTTCAATGCCAATACTCGAAATTGCTCTTCAGTTCGGATATGATTCCCAAGAATCCTTCACCAGAGCATTCAGAAGCAAGTATTTTATTACCCCGGGAAAGTATCGAAGACTCTAACTTCACTTCGCCGTTACCCAGAAGAAGAGACTTCACAGGAGAGACATTTTGAGTCTTGAGGGAGGGATAAGAATGGAACCGAAAATCGTTCACAAAGAAGCATTCAAGGTAGTAGGCCTCAAGTATTGGGGAAACGATCCGGCGAATAATTGTCCGAAGCTCTGGCGTGATTTCATGGAGAGATACTCAGAGATCGAGAATGTTATACCTTCACAGGAGCACTACGGAATAATGTGCACCAGGGAAGAGGATTTCGTTGACGGTAAGTTCGACTACATTGCTTCCGCAGAAGTTTCAAGCCTGGACAAGATACCGGTGGGAATGGTGGGGGCCGAGATACCCGAGGCAACTTACGCTGCCTTTACCCACAAGGGAAAGCTCGACTCACTACAGGATACTTAACGAGTACATATACGGCAAGTGTTTCAGAACTCCGAGTATGAACCTGTCGGACTGAATGAGTTTGAGCTATATGATGGGAGATTCACGGGAGAAGAAGACTCGGAGTTCGATATCTATATACCTTTCAAGAAGAAACAATAAACAAGAAAGAGGGGGACTGGAATACCAGTCCCCCTCTTTCTTAGACGTCAGATATTATGCTTCTTGAGGAATTCCTCGATTATGTCCTCCAAATCGGGCTTCCCAATTTCCTGAAGCTCGTAGCCTATCCTAACTGCCGGTTTCTTTATGTCGATGACTCTTCTCAAGTCTATCGGGGTTCCAATTATGACGAGATCAACGTCTGCCTTGTTAATGGTCTCCTCAAGCTCCTTCATCTGCTTTTCGCCATATCCCATGGCCGGAAGGATTTGATCCAAGTGATTGTACTTCTCGTAAGTCGCAATGAGTGATCCAACTGCATACGGTCTTGGATCGACTATCTCTCCAGCACCGAATTTCTTGGCAGCTACCCAGCCGGCCCCATATCTCATTCCACCATGGGTTAGAGTCGGTCCGTCCTCAACAACCAGTACTCTCTTGCCCTTTATTTCAGATGCCTTGCCCCCCTCTACTGTGATCGGTGAAGCACCATCGACAACGATTGCATCGGGGTTGTGTTTCGCAATATTCTGTCTGACGGTATCGATGTCCTCCGGAGAAGCGGTTTCTTCCTTGTTGATAACGATTACATCGGCCATCATCAGATTTGTGAAGCCGGGGTAATATGTAGTCTCGTGACCGGCTCTGTGAGGGTCAACTACAGTGATAAATAGATCTGTCTTGTAGAAGGAAAAGTCGTTGTTTCCGCCATCCCAGATAATTACGTCTACATCTTCTTTTTCTGCTTCTCTGAGGATCGCCTCGTAGTCAACGCCTGCGTAGATAACTGCTTTACGGTCTATGTGAGGCTCATATTCTTCTCTTTCTTCTATCGTGCATTCGTGTTTGTCGAGATCCGAATAATCGGCGAATCTTTGAACCTTCTGCTTCACAAGGTCTCCATATGGCATGGGATGTCTTATCGATACAACTTTCTTTCCCTTTGCCCTCAGAATGTCTAGGACCCTTCTCGTTGTCTGGCTCTTGCCACAACCTGTTCTAACTGCGCAGATAGAGATTACCGGTTTCGAGGATTTGACCATCGTCTTGCTCGGACCAAGAAGTACGAAGTCTGCTCCGTGAGCATTGGCTATTGCCGCCCTCTCCATAACATATTGATTCGGAAGGTCGCTGTATGCAAGCACTACCTGATCGATCTTGTGCTCGTCAATCAACTTTCCATAGTCATCTTCTGGCAATATCGGGATGCCGTTAGCATAGAGCCTGCCTGCGAGTTCCGCAGGATACTTCTTTCCATCGATACCGGGAATCTGCGTTGCCGTGAAGGCTACAACTTCGAATTCGTCATTATCCCGATAATAAGTATTGAAGTTGTGAAAATCGCGTCCTGCGGCGCCGAGAATCAAAACCCTTTTCTTTTCCAATTTCTACACCTCCGTTTTTATTTAAACTATCCATCAAAATTCTACATTCAAAAGAGCCAATGTACAAAAAAACTCAATTCTCCCACAAACCGATAGAGCTTAATAAATCGCTCCAACTGATCTTATACGCAAGTATGCGTAAGTATGCGCCAGTTTATCCGCCGTTGGCAGCATTGATTATGAGAACTCTTGACTTGGCCGGAATCAACTCTCCCTGCCTTACCAGACGGCCATTCACCATAACCAGAACTGAGACTCTCCCGAGTCGAGTCTCCTCTAAAAGTTCTCCATATGTCAAATCTCTGTCGAAATCCCACTTCCTGTCTCCGTATACAACTTCCAAGAGAGTCACCTCTTCGCTTTAGAACAGATCGGGCAGTCTTCCCTGCGCTCAACCGATATTTCCTCGAATCGGTTTCTCTTCAGATCGAAAGAGAAGACTTCACCTTCATAAGGTCTTTTGTTGAGGTAGCTTATCACGATTGCTGCTTCAAGCAATCCGCCGAAGTAGCTGGCAAACGGCAGTATTCCTTTGGGAGCAGCGGTATCCTTTCTGTTGTCGCCCATGAAACACCTGTAGCATGGCGATTCTCTATCCCTAAACATAGCATAGCCGCTGAAGCCTTCGACTCCAGAATCGACGAAAGGGACTCCATTTCGATAGCACGAATCGTTTATCAGATACCTGGCATCATAGTTGTCAACACAGCTGACAACAATATCCGGTCTTTCAGATCTAATTAGCTCCGGATCAAACTGCTTCCGATAAACTTTTGCGCTTACTCCACTGTAATACTGTGAAATCTTTCGCTCAATAACACTTGCTTTTGAAAGACCTATATCTCCATAATCGTACAAAATTTGTCGGTGCAAATTGTTAAGCTTCACTTCACCGGGCTCAACAATGCAAACATCATCAACCCCGCTATCAAGCAAGGTCTTTATTAGGGGACACCCTAATCCACCTGCTCCAATAACCATCACTCTGCCCTTTCTAATTAACCTGTCAAGACTTACTGGGAGTTCTTTTACGGGGGCTTCGCTCGACGCGTCACTCATCAACTGGAAGAATACATTTGCGGCGATCACCGGAGCGTATATTAACGGTAGAGTGTGAGGAAAAGCAACAATCTTCTTCCCTTCATCTTCTTCAATGCTTATCTCGTCCCCGTCAATGAATTCTATTGTAGCTTTCTGCCTGTAGATCAACGGAGAGTAGAAGGGAAGGATTTTCTGCCTGGGAAAGTCTCCAGTAATCCCGGATAGGCCGCTCCTTATCAACAATTCAGCTATTCGTTCTTCTATCTCACTTGATAGTCCACCGAATGTCTCCCCGGCAAGTCGAAGAAGCAAAGGCTTAGTCACTCCTTCTACAAGTAACTGACGCTCATACCATTTGAAAAGAAAACCTCTCTCTATGTCCATAAGCATCCCTCCAAAGAACTCCGGCTAGCTTTAAGTATAACAAATAAACCTTAATGTCCAGATTGAGAGTCATAATCTTCAAGGGGGTGAAAGTATGAGATACAGAGTAAGGAGTTGTCTCTTCCCAACAAGATACTCGGATAACTGGGAGACGGTTGAAAAACTCCAGCTGCACGAATCGCTTTCTGAAGGTAAATTCAAGCCCTCATCGTCATCAAGGCCTTCCGAGCCAGCCTCCTTAGATCCCGATTACTGGCAGAAAGTTGAGCAACATCTTGAAGAAACCTACTTTGGAAACTCTTTCAGGAGTATTCCCAAGAGCATCCTCGAGGAGTTCATCACAACTGTCCTCAGCTTACCTGACAGATACGTTTACATAGAAAGAAGCAATCACATGTCGGGGATGTAACCCTTGAATTGAGCCCTGTAGAGTCTCGCGTAGTGCCCACCCTTCTCGAGAAGCTCGTCATGAGAGCCTCTCTCAATTATTCCGTCACTTGTAATGACAACTATCTCGTCTGCATTCTTTATCGTTGAAAGCCTGTGAGCAATTACCAGTGTGGTACGGCCTTTTGATAAGGCTTCCAGAGACTCTTGTATCTTGAGTTCCGTTTCATTGTCAAGAGCAGAGGTAGCCTCATCCAGTATCAGAAGCGGAGGATTCTTGAGAAATACCCTGGCAATTGAAATTCTCTGTTTCTGACCACCTGAAAGCATTACGCCTCTTTCGCCGACATACGAATCGTACCCATTTTCCAGGCTCAGAATGAAGTCATGGATATTTGCTCTCTTAGCCGCTTCAACTATCTCTTCGTCTGTAGCGTCGCCCTTGCCATACGCGATATTGTCACGAATGCTTCCTGCAAAAAGGAAAACATCTTGCTGAACTATCCCTATATGGCTTCTTAAGGAATGCAGAGTCACATTTCTTATATCTATTCCGTCTATAGTGATCTTTCCGCTATTGACATCATAGAACCTCGGTATCAGATGACATAACGTTGTCTTCCCTCCCCCAGAAGGGCCGACAAGAGCCACCATTTCTCCTGCTGGAATATGAAGGTTGATATCCTTCAGAACGTTTTCTCCGCCGTCGTATGCGAAAGATACCCCCTCTACTCTTACATCTCCCCTGACATCTGTCAGTTCAATAGCGTCAGGAGAATCGGTGATACTGGATTTTGTCTCCATTATCTCTACAAACCTTTCAAATCCAGACATACCGTCTTCATATTGCTGAGCGAACTGCATAAGTCTTCTTATAGGCTGCAAGAAGAGGTCTACATATAGAAAATAGGCGACAAACGCACCAATCGTTATCTCGCCTGAGTAAGTCAAATAACCTCCAAGAGCGAGCACGGTGACCTTGAGCATGTTCATCATCAGGTCGATACCGGTTGTCATCTCAGCCATTGATTTGAATGCAAACTGTCTCGACTCTTTGAACTCCTGATTCCCAAGATCGAACTTGTTCTTTTCGAATTCCTCGTTGGTGAACGATTGTGCAACCCTTATTCCCGAAATACTGTTTTCCAGTTGAGCATTCACATTGGCAATCTTCTTCCTCACGAGTCTGAATGCCCTTGCCATCTTCTGCCTCTTCTTGATTCCGTACCAAATCATGAAAGGTATGTAAGCAAAGACCACAAGAGTGAGCCTCCAGTCATTCTGCATGAGAATGACGAAAGCTCCGACCAGAGTGACGACCGAAATGAAAAGATCTTCAGGCCCGTGATGAGCGAGTTCAGTTATCTCTCTCAGGTCATTGACGATTCGCGACATTATCTTTCCTGTTCTTACCTTGTCAAAATAACTAAAAGAAAGAGTCTGGAGATGGGAGAAGATATCCTTTCTCATGTTGTATTCCATTCTTACTCCCACAACATGACCCCAGTAGTTGACAATGTAGTTGAAGACGGCCCTCAATATGAACAGCATCGCCATAATCACTGAGATGATCACTATACCTCTCATATTCCCTGATGGTATATAGTTGTCAAGCGCTAATGTGGTGAATCTAGGGAACACCAGATCTATTCCAGCGATCATAAAAGCACAGGCCATGTCAAGTATGAAAAGCCTCAAATGTGGCCGATAATAGGCTATGAACTTTCGAATCATTGTAGGCCTCCTATGTAGTAAGGTAAGCGTCTCAATTCTACATTAGAAAGATCTAGATAACAAGGTTGAAAGGAATCTTCTGAATAGTTGAACTTGAATGGCCCTTTTAGATAGTTCTTCTGAACTCTCTTGGCAAGACTAGATCGCTACCTTTGCTGTTAGAATGAGAAGGAGAGTTAAGAAAAACAGGAGGGAAATCTTGTGCCAAGAGTAGCTGTTTTTATCCAAGAGCCGGTATGGTAGCTCGGAAAAGTATGCGACGTGGATTGCAGAAGAACTGTAGGCAGATCTGTTCGCTGCAGATAGTTTCGATGCCAAGAAGTTTCATAGTTACGAATGTGTTGTCTTCGGCGGCTCTCTCTATGCGAGCGAGCTTATTGGTATAAATGTGATAAATGAGAACTTCGAAACCTTAAGAAATAAGAAGGTAGTTCTCTTCTCGGTAGGAGCATCACCGGCAAGACCAGAAGTATTAGAAGAGATTAAGCTCAAGAACTTAACTCCTGAAATGATATGCCATGCAGAATTTCATTACCTAAGGGGGGCTTTGACTTCAATAAACTGAATATCAAAGACAAAATCCTCATGTCTCTCTTGAGATTAAAGCTTAAGATGAAGAAGAGGCACGGACAAGAATTTTCCGACGATGAAAAAGGGATGCTTGCTGCGTATGAAACGGCCGTCGATTTCACAAAAAGAAAGGCGATCGAACCAATTGTCGAGAGTGTTCGAGAATATCTGGCAGAAAGCACTTGAGACTAAGCGATTTGCCGCATAAGATCAGCTCACCGTGAATCTGTTGGATGAATCAGTAAATGAATTGGCTAAGATTTGCTTCAGAAATCAACAATTGAGGGATATTTGTGTCGAGTTTCTTTCGATCCCATCAGCCTGGAATTTCCTTAGTGGAGTTGCCTTCTGCATAGGTCATAACGTATCATGTCAGAGGCAGCAGCTCATCAAGAAACCAGTGATTTACCGCACTCATGTTAACAATAAATGGCTAGTCAGTTATGACGTAAAATTTAGCTGAAATTGGTGAGATTGGAGGTACTATGTCAAGGATCAGAAAGCTTGAAGAGATTACGTTGAACTCCTGGCCCGCCGCCTACAGCAGGTTGAGGGATGGATGGATAATGAGATACGCCGGCGGATACACAAACAGGTCAAACTCAGTATATCCACTATATGATTCTCACGAATCTCTTTCTCATAAGATCGAAGAGGTCAGATCATTTTACCGTTCCAGGGATCTGCCTCCAATGTTCAAATTGACACAGGAGTCTAAGCCGGTCTTCCTTGACAAAACCCTTGAAGAGATGGGCTTTCAAGAGATAGACAGGGCTCTCGTCATGACTAAGACCTTGGACAGCAAAAGGTTAGATATCTCCGATCTCGATATCTTCCCAACACCGGAAGAAAGATGGCTCGACATCTTTTTCTCACTTAACAAGAGAGCACGGGGTAATAAGTCTTGGGCAAAGAAACTTCTTTCGATGGTAATATCCGAGAGCTTCTTCGTGCTACTCAAGAAGGAGGGGAACGATGTTGGTTGTGGTTTGGCAGTCATTGAAGGAGACCATATAGGATTATTCGGAATAGCTGTCCTCGAAACTGAAAGGCGAAAGGGTTATGGAATACAGATAACCGAGAAACTGCTGGAACTCGGAAAGAAAAGGGGCGCTAGAATCGCCTATCTTCAAGTAGACAAACCTAACATAAATGCGATAAGACTCTATTCAAGAGTCGGGTTTAAGATGGAATACGAGTACTGGTACAGGGTTGATAAGTAGATGCTGCAAAGCATAGACCTTTTCAGCGATTTGACCTCCGGCGAAATAGAAAAAATACTTGTTGGCTCTCGAAGGATGCACTCTTCAAGCAACCAGGTCTTGTACACTCCCGATGATCGGTGCGATTCGCTAAGTCTTGTTCTCGAAGGCAAACTCCGAATATCGAAGTTTTTGCCTTCAGGCCAGGAACAGATTATGAACCGTCTGGAAAAGGGGCAGATGTTCGGCGAGGCGTTGGTTTTTGCAGGAAGAAGGTATGCTTCTTATGTGGTTTCAGAGGTGGATTCGGAGATTCTCAACATCCCCAAGAAAGTGCTTCTGTATGCTTTCAAGAATCAGCGCTTTCTTCTCACTTATCTCAGAAGCATTTCCGAGAAGATCTTGAATCTGTCAAGCATAATCGAGATTCTTTCACTATCCACTGTGAAGAAAAAGATCGCCAGTTATCTGCTTGAATTATCTCTTGAAAAGGACTCCCAAACTTTGAAGCTTCCCTGCACAAAGAAGACTCTGGCCAGTCTAATAGGATCAACGAGAGAGGTGGTGTCCAGAAACTTCTCGGAACTTGAAAGAGACGGGATCATTTCCATGCCTGATAGAAACACAGTGGAGATAAGGAATCTCAAGCGCCTGGAAAACTTGCTTTTCGACTAACTCTCAAGAAGTTTTTCGAGATACTCTTTTACTTTGTAAAGATCTTCGAAAACATCTTTCGAGAAAGACAAATCTAGATGGGCATTCTCTTCATTTCTAACACCCAGCACTTCCATTCCAGCTCTAACGCCACTTCTTATTCCATTTGGCGAGTCTTCAACAACAACACACTCTTCAGGCTTGACTCCAAGAAGCTCCGCAGCTCTGAGATAGATAATAGGTGAGGGTTTAGATTCATGAACTTCATCACCACCCACAACTACCTCGAAGTAATCGAGTACGTTAATCTTTCTCATAAGTTCCTCAATGGCGGCCCTCTCTGTAGATGAAGCTATGGCCAGCTTAACCTTTTCCGACAGGTAAGCGAGAAGGTCGATCAACCCGGGATTTGGTTCTAGAGTCTCCCTTGCAAGCTTCATGTACCTTTCCATGTATCTTCTGCCAAAGTCCTCAGGTTTCATATCTAGTCCCGCCGTTTCTACAACGACCTTCTGGGTCTCTGTCATCTTCAGACCCATCTGCTTTTCAAACAACTCAACACTTATCTTACCGCCCAGCTCGGTTACCAGTTCCGTACATGCCTTTCTATAGACTTTTTCCGAATCGATAATGACCCCGTCCATATCGAATACTACCGCTCTAATCATCTTTTCTCCCTTATGTTCAACAGATTTCTAATATCTGCAGCTGCCCTACTTATGGTCTCTTTTCTTACGTAGATGACGCTGTTAAATGGGTCCACATCTATCAACGATGACTTGAAAAGAAGACCAATGTGATAGGAGATAGTCGACTTTGCAAGTCCAGTGAACTCAACTAAATCTCTCTGCAGGGCGGGCTCGTTATTCAACTTCTTCAAGATCTTGAAACGGGTTTCATCTGACAAGACTTTCAGAAGACTCCTCAACCTTACCTCTTTAGGTATTCTGCCCGAGAAATCTTCAGTAACTTCTTCAAGACCCATTATAAGGAGGTGGAACGTCGGATAAGTCATTACACCGGAGTTTGTGTGGGGCACAGAGTTCTGAAGTGTTATATACAAGGGTTTGGACTCGTCCAGCGTTATGCCATAATAGTCTAGATAGTTCGAGAATGCATCTCTAATCCTCTGAGGAGAACTGTTCTCCACGTACCCTTTTACAAGCCTCATGTTAAGCTCCCTCAATCCACTGCGCTCATAGTAATTCAGGATTTTCAGCGTATTGGAAGAGAGGAAATCCATTGCGGTCTTCGGGAAGAAAAGCAGCTGGTTTATGAACCATACTGTGTCAGCACTTATTCCGCCGATTGCCTCTATAGCCTGCGAGACCTTCTGAGGGTTCTCATGGATCATACGATTAAGTTCATCGTGTGAAATCTTCAGTCTTCTTTCGGCAAAGACACGAATGAATCGATCTCTTATCAGCTTTACGCCTTCCTCAGCTATGTTTAGGCTTTCCTCTATTGTTACGAACATTCCGTCCTGCAGCTTCTGCCTAATTGGAAAGAGTATGGGAGCCATCACACCTAATTCATTCATGAAGGTAATATACATCCTTGTTGACCATTCTGTGTCTCTCAACAAATCCCCTCTGAATTCCATCAGCTGCGTTGATGGCTCATAATCAACTCCGAGTGTCTTAAGCACCTTCTCAACCGGACCAGTGTTGAGCGAGAATTGAATGGCCATCGTCAGATCGTATATCTCGAAGTATCCTGTAATCAATTCCATTACTCTTCACCCTCTTCGTACAGCGTTTCCAATCTCTTAAGTATCTTCTCGAGACGCTCTTTATTAAGTGAAAAGTACACCCTTCTGTGATCCTTACGACTCGTGACAAGAGCCAGCTCACCCAATGTAGAAAGGTGGTAGGAAACGGTCGCCTTCGACAAACCCACAATTCTCGCAAGCTCATCTACGTATTTCGGCTCGTCGGATATCGCCTTAAGAATCTGCATCTTTGTCTGATCGGAAAGATTTCTAAGAAATAATCTGAGAGTGTTGTCGGTTACCACAGGATTCATGATCTCTTCAATCTGTTTCAGGTGCTCACTGAAAACTATGAGTTGGATATCGCAGGCGCTGGCGAACTTGAGGCCCGAATACTTGAGAGTGTTCTGAAATAAAAGGTGAAGAGGCAAATCTTCCCTGGGCCTTATACCGTAGAATTTCAGGAAATCCTCCGCAACTTCCTCGTACTCTTCGGCTCTGAATAGTCTTAGCCTTTCAGCAATCTTGTCACGATTCTTCTTTCTGAGCCCTGATTCTTCATAGTGCTTCTTAAGTTCTCTCAGAGCAAAGATTAGAATCTCCTTAGACTGTTTGGGAAACTTGATCAGTTGAGTGATGAACCAAGTCGTGTTCTCAGAAAGGTCTTCTGCCTTGTCAACGGCCTCCGAAACGATGCTCAAGTCACCGTCTAGCGTCTTCTTCACGTCCTCTTGAGAGAGATTTAGATTGTTCAACAAGATGCTGTCAACCACACACCTTGCCTTTTCTTCAAAACTTTTTCCCAGGCTCTCTATGGCCTCTTCAATAAGAAGCTCGCCTCCGGGCTCCTTTGGAAAATCACAGAAGAATATGACACTGTCCTTTATTTCGGAGAAGACCTCAACAGCCACTCTTATCGACCAGTTATCATTACTTCTAACTCTATCAAGAAATTCGGCAAGTTCTCTTCCTGGTTCGAAATCAAACCCCAGGTCTTGCGAGAGCGCATCGAAGTAACTCTTTCTATCAGCAAACCCACACGCCATTAAAATCTCTACAAGTTCAACGTATCCCGGAATGATTTTCAAGGAATACACCTCTCAAGTTCGACTTGTCTTGAATTATAGCACAGATACAGTTAGAGTAATTTAGAACTGATCTCTCTGTTCTGACTAGACATAGCTCTTAGGCTTTGCAGAACTCGCTCCAACACGAATCTATTCATGCTTATGATCCCTACCATTCAACGATCAGAGAATATAAGGTCCTTAAACGACATATAGTTAGAAATTCATTGTTCGTTAACATTTAAGGTTTGACAATTATCAAACCCAATGCTAAGATCAAAATGTAAGAGATGAATCGAACGCAACGAAAAGGAGGAGTCGATATGAAGAGAGAACCAAAGAGAATACGAAAAGACATTCAGAAAGAAATTGACAAGGCAAGATCGGCTTCTGCAAAACACGGTAATTTCCTGGCGTTCTGAAGAATTTACCAGTAGAATCGCGACATACAAGCAACCCCCCTTTTCCCCCACGGAAAGAAAGATGACTTCGGGTCTCAGCAGAGGCCCTTTTTTCATTCCTTTCAAAGTAGGGGAAGGACCTCCTACTATCAAAAGCAAAGAGACCTTGGTCGCTGATAAAACCACGTTGGCCGTCAACGATCCTCCGTCCTCCGAGAAGAGAGAGGACAAG
>NZ_DIMV01000092.1:0-57739 GCF_002425715.1 Mesotoga sp. UBA5557 | reverse complement strand
AAGTGATAAAGTCAAGAGACAAAAGGCATTGTCAAATCCCTTTTGAGCCAATAATAAGTTATTCATGAATTCTCATATATTGAATCGCATTGATGTAGCAAACTTTGTAGCCCTCTCTCATGTCATATGTAGTAAGGAGAAAGAGGGGGCGATAGAATGAAGGGTTTTGGGGCAATGGTTCTTTTCGTTTTGGCTGGTGCAACTGTCTTTTCAAACGGAGTAGTGGTTCCACCGTATCCAATTGAAAGGGGTCTAGGCGGATTTGTTATGAACTCTCACAATGTTCATATAAAAGTCGAAGACGGAATTGCAACTGTGATTATCGAGGAGGAATTTGAGAACAAATCTATGAGATTGCTTGAAGCGGTGTATCTCTTTCCAATACCTTCTTCGGCCGTGATTAGCGACTTCACTATGAAGATAGGGGATCAAGTTCTTAAGGGAGAAGTACTGCCGGCAGATCAGGCCCGAGAAATCTATCAGGAAATTGTCGCAAAAATGAAAGACCCGGCATTGCTCGAATACGTTGGAACTCAACTGATCCGAATGAGCATATATCCCTTTGAACCGGGAGAGAAACGCCAGTTCCTGATCCAATACAGTCAGCCTCTCGAGATTTCTTCTAATTCTTATTCGATGATCTATCCTTTAAAGATTGATAGCTTTCTCTCTGCACCGATAGGAGCTGTCAACATCAGAGTTTCGGTCCCGTTTGAGATTGCAGAGGTCTATTCGCCGACTCACCCGTTCAGAGAGATGGAAAGCGCATCGGGCAGGGATTACATCTTTAACGCAACCGATTTCGTGCCAGGTTCGGACGTGGCTTTAGTTCTTACATCATCTGAAGACGAGATCCCTTCATCCCTTGCAACTCACTGGGATGACGCCATGAATGAAGGATACTTCCTTCTTACAATTATTCCTAGACTGAAAGAAGAAACAATCATTCCCAAGGATGTTGTCTTCGTTCTCGACATTTCCGGCTCGATGTACGGCGAGAAGATGGAGCAGGCAAAAAGAGCTCTGGAGCAGGTCCTTCAGATGCTTCGCTCTGGCGACCGCTTTGCGATTGTGACTTTCGATGGCCATGTCCACAATCTCACGGGAGGATTGCTCGATGCATCTGAAAGGGCTGTCTGGATAGAGAATGTAAGGCGCATTCAGGCAGATGGCATAACAAATATCTATGACGCTCTTCAAACGAGCATAGACATGTTTAGCAAAGACGACCAGGGAAGGTTCAAAGTGCTCCTCTTTCTCACAGATGGGGCTCCCACCGAAGGAATTACGGACACGGGGAAGATAATCAACGATGCAACTCCCGAGGCAAGAGCCAGAAATGTACACCTGTTTTCTTTTGGAGTAGGAACGGGCGTTGTCGCTGAACTTCTGGACAGACTGGTTCAGGAAAATGCTGGAAGGGTAAGTTACATTGTTGAAGGCGAAAACATTGAAGGAAAGGTTACCGATCTTTACAGGACGATCGAGACGCCGGCTCTAGAGAATGTGACTATATCTATCGAAGGATCGGAGGTTGCGAAGGTTCTTCCGACCGGCCCGCATTCTTTATTCTCCGGACAGGCTCTAAGACTCTCCGGCATTTACTTTGAAGAGGGCGATCTGAAAGTAATCGTAGAAGGAACAAGAGGAGCGGAGAGATACAGATACGAGTATCTATTCAGAGTTTCAAAGAATCCTGACAACCTATTTATTGCAAAGATCTGGGCACAGAAGAGAATTGCTCATCTTGCAAATATCTTCAGGTATGATTCCTCTCTCTCAATAGCGGCAAAAGAAGAAGTGAAGCAAGAGATTATCGCTCTTTCAAAGAAATTCAACATAATTAACGAGTTCACCTCCTACCTGATTGCCCCTGAAAGAGTGCAGACCTCTACCCTGGGAGACAGGGGCGGCTTCAGCGCCTCCCCCGCTGTAGATGCCGTAATGGCTGCAAAGTCTGTTGCCGAGATGGAGCAAGACCAGTTTGTCGGAAGCGGAGCCTCTGACTACAAATTTGTAGACAGTATCGGATTTGCTCTCGAAGAAGGAATATGGGTTCAGGACGACGAAGAGGTCAAGACACTTGAACCGATAAGCCTTGTTGCTTACAGCAAAGCATATTTTGAATTAGCTGACAGAAACGAATGGGTCGAAAAGGTCTTTGCTCTCGGAGAAAAAATCAAATTCATCTTCGATGGAATTCTTTTCGAGATTTCAGACGAAGGAATTGAGAGCGTTGAAGAACTGGACGAAATCTTGAAATAGGCATTGTTTTCTAATAGAAACCCTCAAAAAGACCGTGTTAGTTAGAAGGAACGCAAGACAACTGCGTTCCTTTTGACCGGGTTCAAGTTATTATTACCCATAAGTTTTTTTGTTCGGATCAGAGCCGTTGCTTACACAATGTCATCTGAACACTGTTTAGACGAAGTATTAAACGAGAGGATGAGAAAGTATTATGTCGAGATTTTCTCTTTTTAGGGAGGGCGAACGGCCTTCGTCCTCAGCTCCTAAGCCTCACTTTCTTTATCAAATGGATTTTCACGGTCTCCGTACTTCTATCATCGGCTTTTGAAGTTTAGCATCTGTAGGTTTTGCGGTTAAAAGAGTTCAAGAAACCGAGCCTGTCACGAAAAATAGATAGAAAGATTTATAAAATAGAAAAGGAACGCAGAGGTTGCGTTCCTTTTCAATTTGCTTCGTTCATTCAGTTATTTTAACTGTGAGGCTCTTGAATCAGATGCCTGCAAGATTCATCGTTTCTACCGGATCAATCTCCAATTATCGGGGCGAACTGGAAGTCAATCCAGTTGTCGCCACCGGAGAGAGTTATCGTCTGTGCATTGTTCAGATTAGGTTCGCCTCCGGAGTAGTTGTAGTATCCGAGGAGATCCCCGGTATTGATCGTCCCGCTCTCATCCATATCTCTCCAGGCATATACCTTCACTTGAGAAAGACTCACATTGCTGAAGTGATACGCTCCTGAATCAGATAGGTTGGTGCTGGCAATGTTGGAGCCTGTTGAGGGATTCCTCAAGAAGACTTTGAACTCCTGCGGCGAGGTAATGGCTTCGAGAGCCGCTCCCGCGTCTATCAGTCCCCACCCATAGTAATCGTCTCTACCTGGAGAACCTAGATCGATCGCTGTACTGCGAAGAACGCTTCTGATATCGTCGGGATCGGTTAACCCGGCTCCCATAAGAAGAGCAACTACGCCAGTTACATGTGGCGTGGCCATCGACGTTCCCTGCATATACATATAAGTGTTGCCCGTAGGGGTCCAACCGGTGCTGTAGATTCCATTTGGATCAGTACCCGACAGCATGTACCCTCCCGGTGCCACAACGTCCAAAGCAGGTCCAAAGCAAGAGTATGACGATCTCGTGATTGTACCTCTATCTTCCCAGACGGCTCCTACAGCTATCGTCTCTGGATAGCGAGCAGGATAGAGGATATTGCCGTCTCCATTGTTTCCAGAAGCTGCGACCATAACCACTCCATTCCTTGCTGCGTATTTCACAGCATCATATACCGCCGGGCTGTCTGAAGGTCCTCCAAGACTCATATTAATGACCTTCGCCCCATGATCGACTGCGTAGATGATACTGTTCATAAGAGCTGCTGCGTCTTTGATTCCTCTTATCGGGATCAAGGTGATTCCAAATCCCCCCCAGGTAACTCCAGATACGCCTTTACCATTGTTTGTAAGAGCAGCTATCGTTCCTACGACGTGCGTGCCGTGACTGTCGATTGAAGTGGTTGGTTCAGATACATTTGTGTTGTTGTTCACAAAGTTATATCCCGATTCGAATATGCCGGCTAGATCGGGATGACTCGTGCTGAATCCAGAATCGATTACCGCAACAACCACACTCCTGGAGCCAACCGCGTAGTCCCAAGCTTGAGGCAAATTGATCAGCGGGTAGTTCCACTGTAGCGAGTAGTAAGTATCATTCGGTGTTGTCTCAAGCGCATAGAAAGTGCTGTTTCTAGAAACCTGGACGACTCCCGGCAATCCTGTCAACTCTTTTTCGCTGGCCGTTGTTCTCACATGTATGTACTGCAGTTCACCGTAATAGTCTTCTATCCTGCCAATTATCTGGATCTCGGGAAGAGAGGAGGTGGAGAATGATTCCTCTACCTCCTTGAATGATTCTACCTTCAATAGATATTCATTCTCGATGTATTCCGGTTTGTCGTTCGTAGTTCTTATTTCCGTATTGGAGAGTATCTCCATCTCATTCAGGTCTGCTGTCTTTATGTTTCCCGTGTACGGAGTAACGATTCCAAAGACATTCTTTGTCGTGGTCTCAGCATTATAGTATGCAATCACATTCTTGGGAGAGTTGACATTGACAGTTATGGGGTTTGCATCTCCCATGTTCGCTCCGTTTATTACCCAGTGTGAAAAGGTGTAACCAGCTCTTGTTGGTGCGGTGAAGTTCTTCACTGTGCCCGCGATATACCACCCTGCACCTTCTATGGTTCCGCCTGCAGGATTTGTTCCCGTTGTCACTTTGTACTCTACTTTCATCTCTGCGGTATAGGTCATATCTGAGTTCAAGGTAATCGTTCTTGGGTTGTTAGTATTCGTGTCGCTCCACTGTATGAAGGTGAAGCGGGTATCAGTTCCTGTCACTTGAGCTGATTTATCTTTCTCTTGAGGGGAAGTAACTTCGATGGCTCTTGAAGTTCCGCTGTTGAGAGTCACTGTCTTCGGCGAAGTGTAGTTAGTACCACCTATGCTGATGTTCAATCCGGTTTCTGGAATAGTAGTCACCGTAAGAGTGTACTGAGCCTGCTGCTCTGCGAAAACGGCAGTTACCTGATATGGCTTGTCAACCAATAGCTCTAGAGGACGTGCACTTCCCACATCTTTACCATTGACATACCAATGGCTGAAGTTGTAAGGACCCAAATCACCGCTGAAGTCGAACAGCCATTCAGCGCCTCTTTCTGTCCAGAAATCGGCAACTTCAGAGACTTCTGATGGTGAGGAATCAACGGTGATGCGATACTCGGTGTCCATTTCTGCAGTATATGTAATATCAGAGTTGACTATCACATTTCTGGGATTCGAAGCATTGCCATCATTCCAGTTACTGAATACGTATCTCGAGTCTATTCCCGTAAGCCAGGGTGATATGTCCTTCTGCTGTGGAGTAACGACCGAAATCTGCTTCGTTGTTCCACTGTTCACAATCATTCCTTTGGGTGAAGTAAAAAGCGTCCCGTCGATTCTTATGTCAAGTGCCAGATCTGGAGAGGTGGTGACAGTCAAATTACACGGAACTTGATTTGCAGTGTAAACGGCAACAACGTTCTTAGGCTCGTTAATTGTAACGCCAAGAGTCATCGAGGAACCCGAGTTTGTCCCATTTACAAGCCAATGGCTGAATGTATAACCTGCTCTTATTGGTGCGGTGAAATTCTTAACCGTCCCCGCAATGTACCAGCCTGCGCCAGCAACGTCTCCGCCTTCTGGACTGGTCGATGTGGTCACCTTGTACTCGACCTTCATCTCTGCCGTGTAAGTCATATCGGAATTGAGGGTTATAGTTCTCGGGTTGCTGGTGACCGTATCGCTCCACTGAAGGAAAGTGAAACGAGTATCCGATCCTATAACCTGACCCGATCTATCTTTCTCTTGAAGAGCGGTAACGCCAATATCCGTTGAAGTGCCGCCATTGAGAGTAACCGTCTTCGGGGAGTCATAACTTGTCCCAGCTATGCTGATGCTCAGTCCGGTTTCCGGCGCAGTCGTGACAGTCAATGTGAATTTGGTAGGGGTCGGACACCCCGCAAGCATAATGATCAGTGTTGCGGATAAGGTTATAAGAGCAAAAAACTTGATCTTCATAGATACCTCCTCGCGATGGAAGGAAACATTTCGCATAATCAAGTGTATATGAGGGCTTCAGGTTAGGAATTGCTTGACAATGTGTTAGCTCCGACAAACAATCCTAGCATGAATCATGCTATATATAGCAGCCAATTCCACTCTTAGGACGAAGCAGAGTATTGCCAACCGGAGGTCGTTATGAAAGCGATTGAAAGCTTCGTTTAACTGACAGAGCATGGTTTATCAAACTATCGTTGCTTTCTTTATTTCTCTAGACAGGCTCTCTTTTTTCTTGTACATCTTTTCATCGGCAACAATCAGCAATTCTCTTATTGTCTTGCCGTTTTCCGGATATACTGCTATACCCACACTGGCAGTTAGCTTTACACGTCTTCCCTTTACAGAAAAGGGCTCATCAAAGGCTTCATGCACTTTTGCTTCAGCCTTTATGGCCCCTTCTGTTCCCGTTGAAGGCAGAATGTACACGAATTCATCGCCACCCATTCTTGCAGTTGAGTTACTTCTACGGCAGATCGAACTTAGACGTTTCCCAATGCTTTTAAGAAGCGCGTCACCGAAGTCATGGCCAAGAGTATCGTTAACTCCTTTGAAGTCATTGAGATCGAGATACAGGATAGCCATTTCTTCCCCATTCCTTTTTGAGAGCTCTATTTGCCTCATTGCACAGTCAAAGAAGGCTCTGCGATTCGGAAGGCCTGTTAGGTAATCTTCCATTGATAGTCTTTCCATTAGCTCCCTTTGCCTTCTGAGTTCATTGACAGTCTGAATTCTCAATAGAAGAACCGAGATCGCCTTTCCAAAACTCATTGCAGTTCTAATTAACTCCTCGTCGTCAAAAGCAGTCGGCGAATTAAAACTGTCGAGGTTGAAATACATTTTCACTTCGTCATCGATCTTTATCGGGATAGATAGAGTACTCATTATTTCTCGCAGCCTTCCTCCATTAATAATCCTTTTGAGCCGTTCATTTTCCATTCGGTAGTCAACACTGTAGTCCTTTATAACAACTACCTCATCACTTCCTTTCTGGATTAGTTCTTCTGTACTGAAGGAAACTGACTTCAATTCTTCAAAGTCATAGTTGTATGTTGCAACAAAGTGAAAACGTCCGTCATCTTGCTTGAGAAGAAAGGCAGCTGCATCTGCTCTTGGAAAGGCTTTCACACACTTCATAAGAAAGTACTCGTAGGTCTCTTCGTAGAAATCGCTTCCAAGCACCTCTGTGATTAACTCATTAAGAACTCTTTGGAACTTGCTTTGCTCACTCAGAGCGGACTCAATTTTTCTAAGATGAGTAACGTCCTTAAAGGTAAGAACAATCGAATCAGGATCCTCCTTTGAATCTCTTCCTATCACTAGATTGATTTCCGCATTTAATCTAGACGTATCGGAAGTGATCAATTCACCTGAAAACGAAGCTGTGTTTTGACCGGCAAACAGAGATTTTTTCGCTTCTTTGTAAGCTTTCACACTTCTCTCAGAGAAAAAACCGAAAAAAGCCCGGTTCATTAGATCTTCTTCCTTGTATCCCAATAGAGCACATGCGGTTCTATTAGTAAGCAGAATCCTATCTGATAGATCGAGAATAAGTATTCCATCAAGCGAATTGTTTACAACGGCGGTGAATTCGGAGATTCTCTTCTTACGCTCCCTTAAGTGATAGATAACGTTAACTAGAAGGATTGGGAAGCCCGCAGCCAGCAGTCCCAATGAAATGAATTCGTAGGCTGCCATCCCGGTTAGTGCTTCAACTAGATCGAAATACGTTGACAACGATAACAGGATAAGGCCGATAGGAATCCCCCGATGAAGCTCCTTGCTTCCAAGAAGGTAGGCTGCGACAAGTAAAGCTCCGATTACAACCATCTCACTCAATATCGCCAGTAACTTAACCGGTTCAATCGAATGCAGGGAAAAGACAATTACAGATATGACAAGAATCGCCGCTGAAGTAAGATACACCTGCAGCTTGCTTCCCGAAATGTTCAATTCGCTATCACCTCAGTAGCATTATACATTCATTAAATAACCCTATCAGTCAAGAAAGCTCAATTCTGCTGCACGGCGATATTATACGCTTCAAAGTCTATCGAAGACTTCACACCTTCCCACTCACGGAAGTATCGAAAAACGATCGAGGTGTTACCCTCATCAACCGCCTGGAAGGTCCAGGTGACTCTCGAGGGAGCCCCGACCTTTCCGCTAGTGTCTGTCACTACATCTTTTGCAACTTCCCTAACTCCATCTCCGAGTATCTCATAATGCCATGTGTACCCTGTGCTCGCATTCTCTTCTAGAGTGATGGTGAAGGTTGAGCCGATATTCACTTCGTTCATGAGAAGCTTCAGATCAACTTGCCCTTTTCCTTCTCCAGAGACATCGACGGTTAACGCCCTGAAGTCTACCGATTGCTTTTCTCCTTCCCACTCTCTGAAGAGTTTTAGCGTGATCAGCGTCTTTCCTTCCTTTGCCGCGGTCATTATCCAACCTTTTACAGAAGGAGCCCCGGGCATAAAACTCGGTGCGTTATGCTCTTCAAGAAAGTTTCTAAGAACACCTGACGGTTCCGCGAAAACATGCCAGAGATAACCCGTTGACGGGTTTTCCTGGATCTCAAGAACGGCCAGTTGAGATACCATCATTGTGTTTGAAGACTTCACCAGCTCATTCGACAACCCCAGCACAGTCGTCAAAGCAACAATACAGATAATAACAAGAATTCTTTTCACGAATTCTCACCTCCTATAAAATGAATAGTTCTTCCTGCCTTCCATCTAGATAGTCGATCTTGTTGTTCCTGAAAGCGACCGTTTCTTCAAGGAATCCGTAGACCGGTTGGTCATCCCAAGAGTGCAAAGGAGACCGGCAGTTCAGCTCCATAGCAAAACAAGTCGAATTCCTGATCTTGAGATCTCCTGTACCCGGGATCTTCTCCTGATTATTCCATAGACCGATGATCGGTCCGGCCCCATGGCCGTGATACCCTACAGGGTGAGAGTAGATTGTCGCGTCCAAACCCCTTTCCTTTGCATCTCTTAAGGAGATGCTTAGCAACTCGTTTCCGCTTATACCTTCTATGAAATTCCGTGCCAGAATATCCTGAACTTCGTTTGTCTTCCTTATCACATCATCTAGCCCTTCCGGCAGATCGTTCTCTTCATCGCTCTTCAGATAAAACATCTGCTGGGTATCCGTCGCGAGACCACTGTACATAAAACCGAAGTCACAGTGAAGGAGATCTCCCCCCTCAATCACTCCGGTCTTTCTGGGATCTTCTGCGCCACGCCTTTGAAGGTCTACGTCCGGGCCAAACCAGGTTCTCAAACCGAGATTCGATGCGAGTTTTTTCAGTCGCATTTCGACATCTCTGGTAGTTGTAACCCCCGGAATGATATTCTCTCTAGAGAAGGCGTTACCAATGATTGTGTGTGCAATCCTGTCAAGCTTTCTGTAGACTTCAATCTCCCTATCACTCCTTGTTTGCAACCAATTTACCGCGATTCTCTCGGCGCTCACGAGATGTATATGATCGTCAAACTTCTGTCTTAGAGACTCGAAAAGCGAATGAGTAATTCCATCGGCCAACGCGAAATCCTCTGAAAAGTTCAGACCGAGTGTTCTTATCTTCAAATCTCTCAGAAGCTTAGCCATTGATTTGAAGACATCTCCTTCCTCAATTGTCCAAGCGCATTGATAGAACTCCTCCATTCGACTTCCGTAAGGAGACAGCACGAATCTCTCTTCCTTCGTGAACAGGAACGCGGTTACTCTGCTTGCCCCATGGAACGAACCGGGAAGGAGTGTCTTGATTATCGGGTCTTCATTGTTCTCCCTTCCTATTACCATCCAGGCATCAAATTCCTCTTCTTCGAGAAGTCCCGGCAAAACACTGTTCAATCTATATTGCAGGATTTCGTTGTACTCAACAATCCGTTGTTCTTCCGAGGGCATATTCTCGCTAATCTCTTTATATTGATCTGCAGAACTATTCATCAATATCTCCATCATCTTTGCCTATCGGGATATCTATCTCTGAGTTCTTAAGAAGCTTTTTGAGAAACTCATCATTCTCCTTTAGAAAACTCTCTTCAGTAACTAGACGGATGCCCATTGGTCCTTTGCTTCTTATCCTCAGTTTCTTGTGTGCGCTTTTCTGTCGGCTAATGAGTTTGTAAGTAATACCGTTGACTTCGACAAATCCCTTGACCTCCAATATATCACCTCCTGAGATAATCTATCATTTATGATTCGCAAAACAAAGAACTGTGCTCTCTTGCGTTGCAGGAAAGATACGGAGTAGAATAGAAAAGCCGTGAATGAAAGGAGAAGGAATTGCTTTTTCAGACCGAACCAGGAAGATTTCAGAGTCTTGATTACCTTTTCGGAGAGCTCGCTCAAAACCTCGCATATCTTTCGATCCTCCATCAAAACACCCGGGGAGCGGTCTACACTGATAACCCCGACGAGCCACAATTGGCTGTTGTATGGAACTGCTGTGATACTGTACTAATCGGAGGAGATATTGTCGGGGCTGCAGATTCGATACTTCTTGAGTTCTTCTCTGAAACGCTAATCCCCGAAGCAAAAGCGAGAGGGATACCTTCACTGAACGTCTATTCAGCTACTGATTTTTTTGAGAGACTTGGAGATCTTCTTGGGTTAATGAATCCCAGAAAAAAGATAAAAAGATAGCTCTTTCAGTTGCGTCAACTAGACACTCGAGATGTATCAGGTTTCATGATGGATCATTTCCTACAGAGGATTACGGAAAGAACGTTTGAGACAGGACTGGTCAACTCCCTCGCTGTTGAGGGATGGATATATTCATTCTAAGAAGATCTCGATTCCTTCATTGATAAGAGCGATGGCTACATGATAGTCAGGGATGGTGTAATACTAAGCTGGTGCATAGGTGTTTACAGATCCGATGATAGAGTTGAAGTTGGTTTGGAGATGGTCGCAGAGTATAGGAAGAGGGGATTTGGTTTGGCCGTATCACGGGCATACACAAATGAATTCCTGTCCAGGGGGCTGATAATTGACTGGCTCTGCAACTACGAAAACTTGCCATCAATTTGAATTGCTAAGGATCTTAGATTCGAAGAAAAGGCAGAGGATTCAGTCTATGAAATAAGGCTCTGAAAGAGGTGATATGATGAAACATTCGAGACTAATCTGCACTGCTTGCGGAAAAGAGTATTCTCAAGAATACTTCCGCTGCACGTGCGGAGAACCATTGGAAATCGTAATCGAAAACCAGAAGCTCATTAAGCTTCAATTCAGAAGATCAGAAATGTTGGAGAGCTTTTCTCATCTTTTACCAGAACTGAAGGATAACAACTTTCTTTCGATGGGAGAAGGATTGACCCCACTAACAAGACTGGAGAATACCACTCTTGATGGACTGGAACTGTTCGTTAAGAACGAGTCGATAAACCCCACCTGGTCATTTAAGGATCGGGGAAGCTATCTGGCAACGCTTGACGCTATAAATCAAGGATACAGACAAATCGGCACAGTCTCTACGGGCAACATGGGGGCTTCCGTCGCCGCCTATGGAAAGAGAGCAAATCTGAGAACAACGATCCTGATTTCAGATTCCATTCCAGAAGAGAAAATAGCTCCAATCGCAATATATGGACCAAGAGTCCTCAAGGTTACAGGAGACTACGGTGACTTGTACCACAAGTCTGTAGAAATTGGCGCGAAAGCCGGGATTTACATGGCAAATTCAGATGTTCCAATGAGGGTTGAAGGCTCGAAGACGATTGCGTTCGAGATATTTCTTCAGTTAGGTGAAAAGGTTCCTGACTTTATTGTTGTTCCAACAAGTTCTGGAGGCAATTTGAGGGGCATCGAAAAAGGCTTTCGCGAACTAAAGAAATTTGGATTCTCGAATACCCTCCCGAGAATTGTTGTAGCGCAGGCGATGGGATGCTGCCCCATACATCTGGCCTTTTCACAAGGGGCTGAAACTGTCTCGCGATTTATTGATCCTTGTACTGTCGCTCACGCTATCGAGAATCCTTTCCCTCCAAGCGGGAACGCAGTACTGAAGATTTTGAGAGAAACTGATGGAATAACTGTCGCAGTAGATGAAGCGAGTATCCTTAAAGCTCAAAGAGATCTGGCTGAAAAGGGGCTCTTCGCCCAACCAGCCAGCGCTGTGCCTTTGGCAGCTTTGAACAAACTGCAAAAAGAAGTGAATATGAAGAGAGCTGTTGTTGTTGCAGTTCTCACAGGGTCAGGGCTGAAGTACCCCACAATTCTTGAGAAGCATCCTTCGAAGATAGAAATAACTGATCTTATCTCTCTTGGAGAAACCCTAGAACGGAATCCTAACTGTATCCAGTAAGGAGATCGGCAAGCAACCGGCTTTGTCCCGGACAGAGTTCAATCAAAAAATCAGTAATTATTGTCAGTCTTATACTAAGAACGCTATACGATTTCATTATGTAATTATTTACGTCCCTATTACCCTCTCTAGAAAAGACTTATATTCTGTCTTAATTATGATTATCTCTTCTTGACAGGTGCACTCCACTTACCTATAATAGATTTGTAGATGTTGAGTTGGTGGCAAGGAGGGAAATCAGATGGCAAATAAGGAATACACAGTTGGTATTGACCTTGGAACTACAAATTCAGTTATTTCGTGGGTGAAGCCGGACGGTAACGTTGAGGTCATTCCCAATGCTGAGGGGAATCGAACCACCCCATCGATAGTTTCTTTCAGCAAAACGGGAGAGATCATTGTCGGCGAACCCGCCAAGAGACAAACGATACTAAATGCAGACAGAACAGTAAGATCTGTGAAGCGAAAAATGGGTTCCGACTACAAGGTGAAGATTGATGATAAGGAATACACGCCTCAGGAGATAAGCGCTTACATTCTGAAGAAGATGAAGGCCGACGCCGAGGCTTACCTCGGAGGAAAGATAACACAGGCGGTAATTACTTGTCCCGCATACTTCAACGATGCTCAGAGGCAGGCCACAAAAGAGGCTGGTATTATTGCTGGACTGGAAGTCCAGAGGATCATTAACGAACCAACAGCAGCTGCCGTAGCTTACGGAATCGACAAGAAACGCGGCGATAAGAAGATCATAGTATATGATTTGGGTGGAGGAACCTTCGACGTCTCCGTATTGGATATAGGTGACGGTGTAGTTGAAGTCTTGTCAACGTCGGGCAACAACCACCTCGGTGGAGATGACTTCGACCAGAGGTTGATTGACCATATAGCAGAAGACTTCAGAAAGAAGAACAACGTTGATCTTCGAAAAGACAAACAGGCGTTCCAGAGGCTTAAGGATGCCGCAGAAAGAGCAAAGATAGAGCTTTCTTCAAAGTTTGAAACGGAGATTTCTTTGCCTTTCATAACTGCAACTGCCGATGGACCATTGCATCTTGAAATGAAGATAACTAGATCGACACTAGAATCTCTGATAAAGGATCTTGTGGAAGGCACCAGAGAGCAGATAGAGAGAGCAATGAGCGATGCAAAACTCTCTCCGAAAGAGATAGATGAAGTGCTTCTTGTAGGAGGTTCAACAAGGATTCCAATGGTTCAAAGTTTCATCAAATCGATCTTCGGCAAAGACCCGAACAAGAACATAAATCCAGATGAGGCCGTTGCTATCGGAGCAGCTCTGCAAAGCGGAATACTGTCCGGCAGTGTAGAAAGTGATCTTGTGCTCGTAGATGTCACTCCTTTGACTTTAGGAGTAGAAGTAATGGGCGGTTTGATGGAACCGATCATCGAGAGAAACTCTACCGTTCCAGTCAAGAGATCGAAGGTTTTCACTACAGCGGCCGACGGGCAGACGGAAGTGGAGGTAGCGGTCTACCAGGGAGAAAGAACTATGGCAAGAGACAACATGTCTCTTGGAAGCTTCAAGCTTACCGGAATTGCTCCCGCTCCTAGAGGAGTTCCTCAGATTGAAGTGACTTTCGATATTGACAGCGATGGAATAGTTCACGTCTCCGCAAAAGACCTGGGAACCAATAGAGAACAATCCATGGTGGTAAGTGGAAGACAGAAGATGTCAGAAGAAGAAATAAAGAGAGTGGTAGAGGAAGCAAAGAAATACGAAGAACAGGACAAACAAAAGAAACAGGAAATTGAGTTGAAGAATCAAGCCGATCAGCTTGCATATAGTATAGACAAACTCCTTAGTGAGAGCGGCGACAAGATATCCTCTGAGGACCGAGGCAAGCTCGAAGGCCTCGTGAAGGACCTGAGGGACGCGATCAACGAAGACAACATTCAGAGAATAAAGCTGTTATTTGATCAGCTTCAGAAGGAAAGTATGAGAGTTGGACAGAGTGTTTACCAGAAAGCCCAGGCTCAAACTCCTGCAGACGGAGTCACACAAGAAGGTGAAAATAATGATAGTGACAGTGGTACCGAGTATATACCGCCGGAAGACAGTAAATAGCAGAAATCATAGAGATCCTAAGAATGGAGGTGTTAATATGTTGGCTATCAGAAGAGGAAGTGATGTTTTCAGACCTTTCGAGGAGATTCAAAGAGAGATGGACAGACTCTTTAATGAAGCCTTCAGAGGCCTGAATGATCAGTCGAAAGAAGCTGGGATGTTCAGTCCGGAAGTTGACATCTACGAAAAGGATAACTCAGTTTTTATCGAAATGGACATCCCTGGAATCAAGAAGGATGAACTCGAAATCAAGGTAGAAGATGATGTTCTCTCAATCAAAGGCGAGAAGAAGCTTGAAAGAGAGGAAAAAGAAAGAGACTACCATCGCTACGAGAGATATAGCGGAGCGTTCCAGAGAATATTCAGGCTTCCTGAGTACGTTAAGAGTGATGATGTCAAGGCGAAATACGAAGACGGTGTCCTAAAACTCGAGCTTCCCAAAAAAGAAGAAGTCAAGAAAGAAGCTATCCAAGTAAAGATCGATTAACGTTAGAGAAAAACTAAGGGGGCGCTTTCGGGCGCCCTTTTTTTGGAGGTGCAGTGATGATCAACTATGAAGAATACACCGAAAAGGCGAAGAAGATTCTTCTGGATGTCCAGGATATCCTAACCAGATACAGGCAGAATCAACTCGCATCGGAACATATACTTCTTTCCATGCTCGAGGACGGGGATAATATTGCCATCGAGATACTGAACGGGAAGAACATCAGCATAGATTCTCTGAAGAAAGATGTTGAAGAAGTCATCGGCCGTTATGGAAGTAGCCGAGAGTCAACAAACCAGATATATATCACTCCGGAGGCCAGGCACATCCTCGAGAATGCCCGAAGTGAAGCGAGAAGAATGCATGATTCGAAAACTGGAACCGAACATATACTTCTGGCGATGGTACGGGAGACCTCTGCTGTTGCAAGCAGACTCCTGTCCAAATACGGGATCAATCTCGATAATATATACACATTGATTCTCAAGGGCCGAACAAAAAGCGGCGCAGAAGAGGATGAGAATCTTTCTTCCTTGAAGAAGTTCACAATCGATCTTACTCAGCTTGCAAAGGAAGGCAAGCTTATGCCAGTTATTGGTAGAGAAGATGAAGTCAGAAGGGTAATACAGATTGTTGGAAGGAAAACCAAGAACAATCCCGCGCTCGTCGGAGAACCGGGAGTTGGAAAAACCGCAATTGTAGAAGGTTTGGCTCAACGTATTGTGAGTGGCGATGTCCCCGAATACTTGAATAACAAGAGCGTCCTGGCTCTGGATATGGGTAGACTGGTCGCCGGAACGAAATTCAGAGGAGAATTCGAAGAGAGAATGAAGGACATCATCGATTCAGTGAGAAAACTCTCTGGTGAAGTAATCCTGTTCATAGATGAGATACATAGCGTAGTAGGAGCTGGCTCAGCCGAGGGATCTATGGATGCTGCAAATCTCTTGAAGCCAGCTCTTGCCAGAGGCGAACTACAATGCATCGGTGCAACAACTCTTGATGAATACAGAAAGTACATCGAGAAAGACAGAGCCCTCGAAAGACGTTTTCAGCCTGTGATGGTCGATCAGCCGACCCCTGAGGAAACCTATAGAATTCTTGAGGGACTGAAATCTACTTACGAGAAGCACCACGAGATAAAAATCGAAGATGATGCTTTAAAAACAGCCGTCGACCTTAGCGTGAAGTACATAACTGACCGTTATCTTCCAGACAAAGCAATAGATCTTGTTGACGAAGCGGCTTCATTTGTGAGACTTCAAACGGGTTACATGCCGGAAAGACTAAGACTTCTTGACCGTCAGCTCAAGGACCTCGACTCTCAGATAACCTCACTTGCAGAAAAGGGAGAGTATCAGGCTGCTGCAGAGTTGAAAACGGAGGCCGAGAGAAAAAGCAGAGAATTTCGCGAAGAGAAAAAGAAATGGGAGTCAGATGAGTCATTTGGAAAGGCCGTAACACCAAATGTGGTAGCTTCTGTAGTTGAACAGTGGACGGGAATTCCGGCTGGAAAGATGCTTCAATCCGAGCGCGAAAAGCTTCGCGACCTAGAGTCAATAATCCATGAAAGGTTCATGGATCAGGAAGAGGCAGTGAACGTCGTCTCTCAAACAATTAGGCGAGCCAGAGCAGGCCTCAATGCTCCTCATAGGCCATGGGGTTCTTTCATGTTCCTGGGTCCAACCGGAGTAGGAAAGACGGAACTTGCAAAGGCACTTGCCTTCATCCTATTCGGTAGCGAAGATGCTATCGTCAGGATTGACATGTCCGAATACATGGAAAAGCATACTGTTTCCAGACTTATAGGCGCTCCTCCCGGCTATGTAGGCTACGAAGAAGGTGGTCAACTAACTGAAGCGGTAAGAAGGAGACCTTATTCTGTTGTGCTTCTTGATGAGGTTGAGAAGGCTCACAAGGAAGTTCACAACGTGCTGCTACAGATAATGGATGACGGTCGGCTAACAGACGGAAAGGGAAAGACCGTCTCATTCTCGAATACGATCTTAATCATGACAAGTAACTTGGCCTCTAAGGAACTAACTGAAATGAGTGATGAGAACCAAATGAAATCAGTTGTGGGGGAGATCTTACGAAGAGCTTTCAGACCCGAATTCATTAACAGATTGGACTCAATAGTGCTATTCAGACCACTAGACGAAAAAGCTATGGAAGGCATAGTCAAGATGAGGATAGCAGAAATGCAGAAAAGACTCGCTGAACAGAAGATTTCTGTTGAGATCAGCAAGGAAGCACTTGGGTATCTAGCAAAAGAAGGTTATGACAGAGAATACGGTGCTAGGCCAGTTCGAAGGTTGATTGAGAAATCTGTGGAAGGACCGATTGCCGATATGATAATCGATGGATCTCTGGTTGAAGGAATGAAAGTGATAATTGATTTGAGAGCCTCTGAAGTTATCATAAGACCGGAAAAAGCATTGTAAGTGAACTTATCGGCTTTTGAGAATAACTAATAATGATATCATCTTCTTAGGAGGTGCTTAATGGACAAAGTCTTCTTCACTTACAAGATCCCCGATGAAGGTATGCTTCTTCTGAAAGGCTATGATATCTATGGAAACACTGAAGACAGATTTCTTAAGAAAGAAGAGATAATTCGTGAAGGCAAAGACGCGTCAGCACTGATAACTCTTCTCTCGGACAAGATTGATTCAGAAGTCATATCTTCACTGCCAAAGTTAAAGGTTATCGCAAACTACGCAGTCGGGTACAACAACATCGATATTGAGGAGGCAAGAAAGAGAGGAGTACGAGTCACCAATACGCCGGAAGCTCTTACCGATGCCACTGCAGATTTGACAATGGCACTCATTCTGGCAACCAGCAGAAGAATCGTAGAGGGAGACAGTTTCATTAGAGAGCGCAAATTCGTTGGATGGAAGCCAGATTTGCTAACCGGCCCTTCTCTCTCCGGGAAGAATCTGGGCATAATCGGACTTGGCAGAATTGGAAAAGCTGTAGCGAAAAGGGCTAAAGCGTTCGGAATGAATGTCTTTTATTTCAACAGAAAACCACTTCTTTCTCAAGAAGAAGAGAGATTCAATGTAAGGCATATGAGTCTTGAAGAGTTACTGAAGAGTTCTGATTTTCTGTCGCTTCATGCTCCTCTAACTAAGGAAACCTATCACTTGCTGAACGAGAAGAGGCTCTCATTGATGAAGCCAGGAGCCATTCTAGTTAATACTGCCAGAGGTGAGATCATCGATGAAAGCGCACTGATAAAGGCGCTTAAGACCGGAAGACTAGCCGCAGCTGGCCTAGACGTATATGAAGAAGAACCTTATGTGCCTCAAGAGTTGATAGAACTGAACAACGTGGTTCTTCTTCCCCATATTGGATCTGCCACCAGTGAAGCAAGAAAAGAGATGGCAATTATTGTAGGACGCAACGTTGCAGCCGTTCTTGAAGGAAAGGAGCCACCTAACCCTGTGGTTTGATCACTTGGTCAAGAAGTACCATATCGGACCATGATATCTGTTGCCGGCTGCATCGACTGCTACGATTTGCCAGTAATATATAGTGTTTGGAGATAGTCTGTCTACGAAGTAAGTACTTGAGTTCGTTGTCGCATAAAGCTGCGGAGTCGGGGATGTTCCAAGGTAAAGATTGTAACTGACGACATCGATAAACGGCGATGACTTAAGACTAACTCTTGCTCCGGAATCCCTGTTTGATATCCAGAGATCTAGATTGCTCAACACAACGGAGCTGTTCCTGATAACAACGTCCCAGCTCAACACCACACTACCGCCATAGACAAAGGTTCCGTCTTGCAAATAAGTGTTAAAAACAGTTTGCGGTTCCTGATACATAGCACTTGCAGCAGCGACGATAAATATCGTCATTAGAACAGCAAAGAAGACTCTTTCCATAGTCCGCACCTCCAATTCATCAGACTGTGGATCGGTCTGCAAAGTTTATTAATCAGAAGGGAGAGTGAGATCATGAAAGTAAAAAACGTTGGAGAAGTTTACAGATGCGAGATATGCGGAAACGTAGTTGAAGTGAAAGAAGCCGGCGGAGGAGAACTCGTCTGTTGCGGAGAACCGATGAAGCTTGTTCAGAAATAAGAAGAGCCCCATAAGGGGCTCTTCTCCTAAAAATACATGTCGAATCTCAAGAGGACGGGAAGAGGCCAGAGGAAAAGTGAGAACTTGAACCTATCTGTCATCTTGGTCACATCAATAAAACCTATTTCTGGAGAGAGTCTTGTTTTGAATCTATCTGTTGACTCATAGAAAGAGAACATAAATTGTCCTCTAAGGCCCATGGAAAGCATGTACCTTCTGCCAAACAAGTTGAAAGAAAGGCTTTCAATCCCAGGTTACTAAACGACGACCAATACCCGCTTCGAGACCTGAGATTTTCCCGAGCGCACCCGAATATGACAAGTCAGGTCCTGCGTAAAGTATTGTTGGAGTAAATCGAAGACTGCCGGTTTGAGAGCCACCGAAGACTTCAAGACCCAACCTGTAGTAGCCATTTACAGAGAAAATACCTGGAAGCAATGGAAAATAGACAACTGAACCTCCAATATTGTTCGCGGTGAAATAGCTCCCAAATGAAACTGACGCAACAATCATCACGATTATGAAAAGTACGATTATTCTCAGCTTCACTACACCATCTCCATAAAAGTTTTGCACTATTAATCATACATTCCGTCCACTCTTGGGAGAAATGACTTAAGCAAAATTGAAGTGATCTTTGTCTCCCTAATTCTCATAGAAGACACTCTGAACACATAGGTTTCTTTGACCTCCTTGAGGACTCTCCTTCGATTTCTTTCCGGCAAAGGTTTCATGCCAAACATACCTTACACAAAAGGAATTTCTCCTTCAAGAAACAGATACAGAAATAGTTGATTATAGTACCATAAACTTGCTGGAGGTTGATCGATGAACAAATCCAATCTTTCCAGAAAAGAGATAGTCTCCTCCCTAGAAGAAGCAGTAAAAAGTAGAGGATCTGTTATGGGAAACGGTATACTGAGAGTGGACTCCTTTCTGAATCATCAGATTGACCCTTTACTTATGAAAAGTGCTGGAGAACTGATAGCTGACTTTTTCAGAGATTACGAAGTCACAAAAGTATTGACTGCCGAGAGTTCCGGAATAGCTCCCTCTCTAATGGCTGCTTGTGAATTGGGAGCTCAGCTTGTTTTCGCACGGAAGAGGAGGCCCATTACGATGCAACATTATCTTAGCGAATCGGCTCCTTCTCATACAAAAGGGGGAGTAGTGGAACTAAATGTTTCCCTTGATTATCTTGGCAAAGAAGACAGAGTAATAATCGTTGACGACTTCTTGGCAAGCGGCAAGACTATTGAGGCTCTTGCAACGCTTACTCTAAGAACTGGTGCATCCTTAGTAGGCTTCGCGGCAGTAATAGAGAAAACTTTTGAAGAGGGGCGCTCTCTACTCGAGAAGTTCAGCGTTCCTGTACTTGGAATTGTGAGAATTTCCTCTCTCAATCCACTTTCTTTTGCTGTGAATCAACCCTAGAAATACGCGCAAAACTGAGCGCCAAGACTTACAAACGAAAGGAACAACCTGTCTCCATCGAAAGAATTGGTCAAAGACCAGTATCTCGAACCGGCTCTCACGTAATAAAACGGGCCTTCAAAGTGGAGCCCTGCATAAAAATCGATAAAGCCGTTCCCTTTGCCGAGCCCTGTTGCTACCTCTAAGGCAACGAAAACCTGATCATTCATCTTTAACTTTATATCTGCTGCCGGACCAAAACCAAAATCAGTCTTCTTGCGGCTGTATTGCTCTGAACCCGTAAGATCAATCTGCTTGAATAACAGACGTCCTTGAACTCCAAGTTGAAGAGAAAAACGATCCAGAACGGGGAGAGCATATCCGTAAGTTATTGAGAGCACATCTTGCCTAAACATTGATTCGTAAGTAATTAGTGATTCTGTTCCTGTTGCTTCGAGTGAGCTGTTCACGGAGAAGTGTATAATACTCACTTCGATCAGGTGTTCCTGGAAAAACTCATATCCTGCAGTCGGAATGAAGTACGCGCGAAAGTTGCTTCTGTCGAGAAGATCAGTTTTCCCCGAACCAGCTTGTTCAAGAAATCCATTCCAAGGCATCGCAAAACCACTTTCTGCCTTCAGTTCAAATTTCGCACAACCGAGAACTGCAAGAAGCCCCATGAAGGCGAAAAGACAGAGTCTTCTTGATATCATGATCTAAGCAACCCCTTATCTATCATCCAGCCGGTAATTACTCTGACTTTTTCAATTTCCACATCATAGTGAATGCTGGCAAGAAGCTCTACGGATTCCCTACCTCCGATCAAGGCAGCTCCCCCTACCACAAAATCCGCGATGCTGGCGAAATCTATAGCCAGCTCCTCCTTTAGCTCTTGAGGAAATGTCTTAATCCATTCTAGGCCCAGAGAACTCTCGAATGTTGGTTCTAGAGGGCTTAACGAGGGGAGATTGTCTGAATTGCTGAAAATCTTTCTGAGTGAATCTCCCTCGAAATTAGAGATGAGAAGATCATAGATATCGTCACTTCCCTCCCTTCCAGCTATTCTGTTTAGAATCTGATATAGCTCGCCAATCATCCTGCCCCTAACACTTAGAAGCACATTAGGATCAGGCTGGACAAGCTGGTCGAGAGTTTCTAAAGCTGATAACCCCACCCATTCCAGCTCCATTTCGTCCATCATGCGAGGTGTGTCGAAATCAGAGTGATAGTATCTATCTGGCAGATGGCCCATAAACGGAGAAGGAATTCCTAGAGTCGTGAATACGCAGTGATCAGATCCGGCCATAAATGGGATCTCGCCAAATCTCTTCAATGGATAACCGGAACTAGACGGCATATTCCTTTCTATGTTGTAAGCAAGAGTCCTTCCCCATCTCTGAGGAAGATATGGTGGCACTTTCGAAAGAATGAAGGTTGAACCTGTCTTATCCTGATCGGCACCAACCATATCGAGGTTTATAGTGCAAACAGGGAGACGGCTCTCATTCTTGAGTTGAAGAGCATACGGAACACTACCTAGATACTCGGGAACCAGAGCAACCTTTACGGAATACGGGAATCCGCTGTCATTAAGAACCTTTGCAATCTCTGCAGCGAGAGCCGCACCGCTCGCATTGTCATCGGCCCCAGGAGAGGGGTGACATAGATGAGCAGTCAGAAGAACCTCAGGACCTTCGTTGAAGCCTGTTGCGTCTATCTGCAGAATCTCTAATTCGCCCTCTGTAAGTCTCGTTTCGGCCCTGAATCTTACAAGTGAAGAGCTCCTTTTTACGCGTTCAGACAGAAGATCGAATTTCTCCTTCGACACAGAAAACGCAACTGTATTCCTGTTTGCGGATTCTCTATCGTGTGGAATAGTCAGAAAGTTGGTCATTTCAGGTAAACTATCCAGGCTACGGCCAATTTCCTCAAAAGCCTTCCTCATGTGGCATAAGATAAGACACCTCGCTCCACCCTCAACTACTGCGTTTTGAAAGACCTTTGCCGGATCATCATTTGCCAAAACCGCCTTTTTCGAATAGTCTCCTTTACCATCATAGATAACCAGAGGAAGCGTTTCCCAGCCTTCTGTGCTCCCACTCCCCGAGACAAGGGAAACCTTCGTGACTGCTGTCGAAGTTATGAAAACCCTTTCGGGATCTTCCAGCCACAGTTCTCCATATATCGGTTCCCATGCAAGAGTAGACAGAGTATTTCCCGTTCTCGTAACTCCGTCTGCCGGGTAACTGAATATCTTGAATCTTTCCTCCGGAAGTCCCCCACGAAGAAGGTAATCAATAACGGCATGCATTGATTTGGTGTAATCCCTGCTTCCTCTCACTCTGTGATACCCAGAAAGCATCTCAATAAGTGACTTAACTCTAGCTCCTTCGAGTCTTCGGTTCAACTTTCACCACCTCTTTTCGACATAAATCATCTTCCGTGTCATGCCGCCATCAATAATCAGATTGGCACCCGTAATGAAAGAGGTCTCATCACTTGCCAGGAAAAGGCACGCTTTCCCTATGTCCTTTGGTCTGCCTACTCTACCCACGAGATGTTTTTTATGAGCGGTCTCACTCAGACTGGAACTACTATTGGCTCCCCTGTCTGTAACGTCAATCATTCCAGGGCTGATAGCGTTTACCTTATCTTTGGTCCAAGACTAATAGCCAGTGAATGTGTAAGAGCCAGTAATCCACCTTTTGAAGCCAAGTAAGGTTCTGAGTCTTGTTCAGACATTAGTGCTCTGGTTGAGACAATGTTAACTAAACTGGGAGCTTCAGAATTCATCAGATAAGGAACACAGTACTTAGTCATCATATAAGGGCCAGTGAGATTGACTTCAAGAACCTTTTTCCAGTCATCTATCGACCTGTCTAGAATCGTTCCAGTCCAAGCGATACCTGCATTGTTTATTAGCGTATTGATCGATCTTGTTGGCGCTGCGGCATAATCAACAGCTCTCCTAACATCTCTTCCCGAAGAGACATCTCCTTGAATGAAAAATGCTGACCTCCAAGCCCTTTAATAGTCTGCACTGTGTCGTTACCGGCCAATTCGTCAATATCCATCAGGACTACAAGCGCTCCAGATTCTGCAAAGCCAAGTGCTATTGCCTTCTTGATCCCTTTAGCACCACCGGTAATCAAGACCGCCTTGTCCGAGAACCTCAAAGAGCACCTCCTGACGCATCACATTTTATCCCATAGCGGGCTAGATCTTGGTTAGCCTTTCAGACTGTATCATTGCACACTTTTCGATTGCTGCAAGCTTTATCTCTTGTTCTTCAAAAGTCTCTGCAATAGCATGATAATGGTTGTAAGCCATTTTCCAGTATAGTGAAGCCCTGTCGGGTTCACGTTCGGTTTTTGCGATCTTTTCGAGAGTCATTCCCTTAACAAGCCAGAGAGACACATCATCGCCTCTCAACCTTAAGCCCTTTTCAAAGATTTCAAGAGCCTTATGATGTTCTTCAAGACGGTCTCGGAGCAAAACCCCCAGTTTCCTTATATAAACAAGCTTATCTTCCGGTAGTTGGAGAATCTCTATAAGTCTTTCGTAATCCCTGGCGAGCTCCTCAAGGTCTTCTCTGCTCGCATTTCTGTTTTTGGATCTTGATTCAGAGACCGAAATTCTTTTCTTGATCAATTCAATATCATTTGATTCATCTGAGCAAATCTCGTTAACACTTTCTGGAACAGATTTATCCAGAAGCCTGATCTTTTCAAGCAGAGCTTTCTTGTCTTCAAATCGATCTATCCTTGATAGGATTTGATCAAGCCTGATAAGAAACGACGCTTCGTTTCCTTTAAAAGAATACCCACAGCCATCAAACCTTTCGACTATTCTCTCAGCGATTTCACGCAAATCCTCCTCTGAAGACGTGACGAGACCATACATTATAGAAAGTTCCAGATACAGAAGCTCATCTCTTATAGTCATTTCACCAGAGACTACGATTCGCCTGAGAATAGCTAGCTGATCCTCTCTCGAAATCTCTCCCACTTCTGCAATCGTCTTCATGTACATCTCCTTAATCTTGGAAAGCCTCTCTCGACTTGCAGAAGCAACGGTCATTTCAATATTCTGGAGAGCAACCTCCACAAAAAAGACTCTTCGAGAAATCCTGTAGCAAGCAGTTGCCAAATCTATGGCTAGATCAGGCTCCTCGCTGAAGAAGAATCTCATAACTCTTTTCCATAGTTTCTCATCGAATTCTCCGGCAAGTCTGATCAAAGATCTGGTTGCAGCTGTTCTCATAGGTCTATCAAACTTTTTAAAGATGGCCGAGAAGTCTTCAAACGACTCATCGCTTCTGATAAGTCTTAGTCTCTCAACCGCAGCTTCAAAAGCACCTTCTATATCTCCGATTTCTACTTTCATGTTCATCAGTTCAGCGAGAAGTCTGTTCCTCTCTTCGTCCCCTTGTGATCTCTCTATTCTTCTCTCTATCTTTGACATCTTCCTATCTTTCATTCTTTGACTGATCTTCTTCAAGAACATCATATCCTCCGGCAATAACTGAATAAAATCGCTTCTATAAAAGGATACCAGAAAATGAGATCCTGATAACATGAAAGATTCTCACAAAGGCTCCTCATTATGGGTATTCCGCCAACGAACTCTTTACGATGGGTTACCTATACTACACGGAAGCAGACGAAATAGCCACATCGAGAATCAGATCAATCAAGGATCTACTCCATTCAATTCTGTAACCCCAGATCGTTCTTTGCAGATAGTAAACCCTCGCACCGCTGAACTCCGTGAAAACGTTTTTCTCGGAGGATCCAGGGATGAATATGAGGCAATAACTATCTGGATCGTCCTGCAACTCGTACAGTTCAAGAAAACTACTGTACTCAGGATCATCTTGAGTATATAGCGATCCGGACAATCCTTCTATGAACCAGTCGCCGGATCGATGCGCGTACTGGATGTAGTGACGCTGCATCAAGGGCCAATCTTTTTGGAAATCAAACACCAGACTCTTCATGTCACCCTCAAGCTCAACTATCGCCAGCTCTCTCAGGAACGCGATTTCCCTCTCATTGAGACCTGCCTTAGAACCGGCTTCCTGCTGCTGACGAATTTGAGCGGTGTAATCAAGCATAGCCCTTTCATACTGAATAAAAACTTGGCTGGGACTTCTGAAGAAATTGAAGCCCCAAATATACGATATTGCTAGAAAAGCCGTTACGACAACGAGAAAAGGTAACCAAAGTTTCAAATCAATACACCACCCGGTTTCACCGCATATTCAAAGATAACACAAGTCTCTGTAGCATAATCGCCCAGAAACAGCTCAAACTTCAAAACAGCCGGAGATGTTGTATCATTATGACTGACAAAGAACAAGAAGGGAAGCTATATGCTGTTAACTCTTAGCAAAGTGGGACATGATTATGGTCAGGACTTCCTGTTTGATGAAGTCTCAACCTCAATAGACAAGAGAGACAAGATTATCCTTCTCGGTAAGAACGGAAGCGGAAAATCCACCCTAATGAGAATCATAGCAGGAGAGCTTTCTCCAACTGAAGGAGAGGTTTTCCATTCGTCAAACGTAAAGATTGGTTATCAGATTCAGAGCAGAATTCCCGATGAGAAAATGACGCTTATGGAGTACTACCTGCAAGACAAATCAAATGTCCCTCTGGATACGGAAGAGTTCTATTCTTATGATAGAAGAGTGAGAAGCATTTTGGTAGGTTTGGAATTCTACGAAGAAGATTGGGAAAGACATTTGGAAACCTTCAGCGGAGGAGAACTCACAAGAATATCACTTGGAAAGCTCTTTCTTGTCGACCACGATATTCTCTTGCTAGACGAGCCAACTAATCATCTGGATCTTGAATCAACGGAGTGGTTGGTTGATTTCCTGAAGAGCTATAAAGGTGCGCTCCTGGTTGTCACTCACGATAGGTATCTGATAAGGAATGTTGGAAACAGATTCTGGGAGCTGAATGGAGGATCTCTCTGGGATTTCGCCGGAACATATGACAAATATCAGTCTGACAGAGAGATCATGGTTAAGAGTGGATTGAGGACACGAGAGAACCTTTCAAGAGAAATTGAAAGGCTGGATGCAGTTGCAAAAAGATACAGACTTTGGGGTCAAGAGAAGTTCATAAAACAAGCAGTTAATAAGGAGAGGCAAAGAGATAGACTCAAGGATCAGCTTGAAACTATAGATCTTCCAGACGAGGAAATCAGGCCAACTAAGTTCAGACTCCCTCAGCCAGACAGAACCGGCTACTCAGTTTTGAAGATCGAAGGACTGTCGTTCGGATTTGGAAGCAAGAAACTTTTCAACGGCGCCTCGGCAGAAGTGCACAGGAGGGACAAGATTGGACTTTTGGGCCCCAATGGAAGTGGAAAGACAACCTTGCTGAGGATAATAACTGAGAATCTTGAGGAGTATGTTGGGCAAATTACTTGGGGTCATAATGTTCGCTGGGGCTACCTGTCGCAGCTTACTGAAGATCTGAACCCATCTAATGATGTGATAAGCGAGATTTGGCAATTGATGCGGGGGCAGCCGGATTACGAAGTGCGGAAGTACATTGGAAGATTCGGTTTCCCGGGCGATGATGTGTTCAAACCAGTTCCATCTTTGAGTGGAGGAGAGAGAACAAAGCTAGCACTGGCAAAACTTATTCTATCGAAACCAAACGTTCTAGTGATGGACGAGCCTACAAACAACCTTGATATCTGGTCTATTGAGAGCCTTGAAGAGGTTCTGAAAGAGTATGAGGGTTGCATAATCCTAGTGTCACATGATAGAGAATTCGTACAGAACGTATGTGATCACTTCCTGATGATAGATGGGAAGAAGTTAAAGGCGGTATCTTCTGTTGAAGAATACCTTAGAAGAAACCAGAGAAACATCGATTCTACGGGCAACGAATATGCGAGGCTAACCTTTCAGGAGCGGCGTAGACTATCCAACAAGAAAAAGTCAGTCCTTGAAAGACTTCAGCAGTTGGAAGTTGAAGAGAACGAACTATCAAGGAAGTTGGAAATGGCACAGCTGAAGATGGGCCTTTTCTCAACAGATTACGAAAAACTTCAAGACCTTTATACTGGCATAGAGAGAATTGAATCAAGACTCCTAGAAATACTCCAGGAAAGAGAAATGCTGGATGATGAACTTGACAGGCTCTCTGAAACTCTTGATGAGACCTCATAACATCAAGAACGCGATGGAAACCGCTGACAATAATATGCAAAGATCTGAGTATATCAGATATCTATGAAAACTCTTCTTGTCGACCTCTACCATCGACCTGGGATCACTGGCCCCCTTTATTATCAACCGATCTGCCTTGTACCAACAGAGCGCGGCAGAGGCGATTGAACCGAAGAAGACCAAACTCCATATAATCGACAGTGAACTGATCAGTATGATAGATAAGGCAGTGCCAACAATCACAAACAAAGTAGCCACTGCCGGTATTCTAATAGTCTCCCAAAAAGTGTAAAGATAACCCTGTACTCTGGCTTCAGTTCTAGGATCTCGCAGAGGCATCATGAAGACTGAGACTAGTAGTCCCCCACCCGCCAAGAGAACATAAGAAAGCACAAACACCGTCTTGTTAAAACCTTCGAACACTCCCATGCTCATCACTCCAAAAAACCTGCCAGCTGGATCTTCTTGCTGAAAACAACAAACAAGTGCATCTGGAAAAGGGATACTTTTCAAGCCTGTTCTACAAAAATCATTATAGCAGATATTGGAATAACGATGATCCAGGGTTCCTACCAGCAAATCGAGAAGAAGGACTGGACAAAGGGCTTGCTCTCTTCATCGATCAAAGGTCAAACGGCTTTCCTCACTTCATTCGAGTCCGCCTCTTCACAGAGGCTCTCTATATCACAGGTTGCTCCCAGAGAAAAACTCTTAGTCTGGCCACCCTTAAGAGGCCCAAGAATCGCTGTGTAAAGCATTGACATTAGCATCACAAAGAACGGCGCCGGATCACGGATGTCCCATGAGTCGTCTCTCAGTCTCTTTCTGCTCTTGAAGAAGCCTTTCATTTTACCAAACCTTCCTTTGAACAGCACGCTGAAGAACCAGCCTATTTCCATTGCAGTTGTATAAGTGCCATTACCCACTTCTGGCGACATAATCTGCTCGGCTCTATTCTTGGTCACCAAGTCCATATATGCCTTTACCATATCTACTCCCGAACAATATGCCACCAAGAGTCCAGGACTCATCCTCGGATTAACATCAACCAGAAAATACGCGTCTCTTTCCTTATCATAGAGAAAATCCGTTGATATGAATCCCGAGTAATTGAGGTTGCCGACGATTTTCTCAACGTCTCTCAAGACCGAATCACATTCAATGGAGATCCTGCAAGTTCCTATCCCTCCGGATTCCGGATACTCTCTTACATTCTTGTAAATAACATTTCCTATCATTTTACCATTGTAGGCGAGCCCAGTAGTACATATTTGGTGAGGCGGCTTCAACTCCTGAACAAGAAATCTCTTTCCATCTAGCGCTTTCGAAATCTTCTCGAACTCCTTGGAAGAAGTTACTCTCACTATTCCTTCGGCGGACCTTTGATTACGCGGTTTCACTATAAGCGGAAACGAGCTGCCGTTAGGCTCAAATTCCCCAAGCAATGCTGTTCTAGGAACACATATTCCAAGTGACCTCGCGTAATCTGTCATAGTGAATTTGTCATGAAGAAGCTTGATGTGATCGTATGAAGGCACCAGAACTTTGACCCGCCCCTCAAATAGATGCAGGTACTTGCTTATAACAAAGCCCTCCTCAAACGTCGGGAATATCACATCTATCTTCATTTCATCTGTCTTTTCCAGAATCTCGTTGATAAATCCTTCGCTATCATCGCTGACCGATGGATAGACAAACTTCCCCTTTAGGTACCTAGAATAAAGGCCGCCACTGAACTTACTACTATCCGCAGCAAAAACATCATGCCCATTTCTAGCCAGAAGTCTGATAGCATTGATCGCATACCACATTCTCGCGCCAGTAATTAACACCCTCAAACTAAGAAACCTCCCGTGGACAATTAGCAAAACAAGGTAGTTACATTCATACTATGCTAAGAACGTAACAATTACATTATTCAAGGTGTTTCACTTATGGCGCTTCCTGAATTCTCCTGGCTCAGTACTGGCAATTTGATGAAAGACTGTGGAGTTATCAGAGACCTAAATATGTAAATTTGCACATCCATTTACATAATAAAGACGGTTTGATTTCTTTAAAAAGAAGTTGTATAATGTCTTTGAATGGTTGACGGTTAACTTCATTTATTATGTATTCACAATGAACTCGATCACATAACAAAGTTAGCCGCAATCCGGACAACTCCTCGTTTCGTAGCAATTCCCCCTTCGATTCCTGACGCCAGTCAGGAATCCTTTTTATTTATCTCTATGATTCGAATAAGGTAAAAAGAGCCGCCTTCTGGCGGCTCCACTAACAGACAAGACTATCTTAATCTCTCAACAAGTGAATAAATCGATTCTGCTGCCTCCGCAGGCAGCTTGTCAAAACCTCCTCTTTCAATTTCTCTGGATCGAAGAAAGCTCAGTCTGTCAACCAATCTATCTCTTACCAGCTTCTTATAACTCTCGTCAGTAAGATCGGGGATGAATCCTTTAATCTCCATTGTCTCCAGTTCAGTGAACGGACCCCAGGGAACAAACTCGGCCCGCCTCTCCACTATCAACTCAAGAATCTGAAGAGTAAGGTCTTTTGGAACTTTCACATCACGGAAGTATCCTGTGTTGAAAATGTAACAATCGATGCTTCTACTTGTGAACAGCTCTAGATAACGGTCAAAATCAGCAGAAAGGGGATAGGTTCTGAAGGGATTAGCGTATGGTTCGATTACCAATGCATTGGGATCCACGCCTGGCGCAAGGCGTTCAGCAGAGGTTCTCTTCGTCGCAAGGGTAGCTCCCATGGTTGATGCAAGAACGGGATCAACAACTCTAACCACAGGGGGAATCGAAGGATCCTTCATTAGCCATACTATCGAATCTACCGGCTCGTCAAATCTGTCTACTCTGTTGGGTGACCATAGCTTCGACTTGATTGCACGACCATTTCCATTCCTTATATCCTCGGTCACGATGACTATTCTCCCCTCATCATCTTGAGTAGCTCCGACATTTTGAACAGATAGAAGATACTTATTGTCTTCACTGCTCAAGGGATAATCAGAGGTCTTATCGAAATACGAAGGCTCTAGCGCCACAGAGGAACCGTCTGAAGAGGAAATGACAAAAGCATCGTCATGAAGAACAGTTACATCATACTTACCGCCATGCTTGGCATGCGTTAATGTCGATTTCCCCGAACCTGAGAGTCCGAAGAACCCGACCACGAATTTTCTGTCCTGAAGATTGTATCTCTTCTGACCGCCATGGCAAGCTGCAAATCCGCGCCTGTTGGCACAGCCCCAGGCAAGGGTTAGAGTACCTTTCTTGAATTCGCCAAAGTACCTCATTCCAAGAATTGCCGCGCAATTATGTTCTGGATCAAAGAACGATAGTCCCAGCGGATGATCCGGATGTTGCCATTCCGGATCGGAGAATACGAAAATATCTCCCTCACCTTCGAATCCTTCAGAGGTCTCGTACATCCCATTATAGAATTCGTTTATTGGCTGGAAGTTCAGTAGCCAGTTATAGATAAGATTCTCATGAGTTTCTGGAACAAGAAGATGGGCCTTGACCATGAAGTTTTCATCTAATCCTATATAGGCCTGTGCATGATACATTTTCCTACTTCTTGTATTGTAGATTGCCTCCCGGATCTTTGCCCCGTATTCCGCTTCATCTACTCCTGGCTCCCCCAAGATTCTCCGCGCAGTAGCACACCTGCCTGTTACGGCGCCATCGTTGAAAAGCAGAACTCGCGAGTCACACTCAAGTCCGACCTTCTCGGGTTTGAAGACATGAAGATCCGTCACAATTGTACCAGGAGAGTCCTTAGCCAGTTTATAGGCTTCACTCGGGGAAGAAACCGGAATCACGTTATTCCCGTAGAAAGCAGTTTCAATCGTTACTCTAGCCATTGAAAATAGGGGGTTATTCTTTCCTATCTCACCCCTGATGAATCTGGAACTGGTTGACATTTTTCACCTCCATAGACCATGAGAAAATCGGCCGATTCCTCGGCAAAGGTATTTCCTTAGCAACAACTAGAAGGATTCGCAAAGTCTTGGTTGACTGTGCGAATCACAATTAATCTTGCATCATTGTGCATGAATGGGGTAGATTCAGGAAGACTAGAACACAAAAATGATGTACAGTTATAATGGGGAAAGGTAGTCAATTATTGATGACGAGTTCCGTATCTACCGGCTTCTTTTTGAAGACAGATTACACAATTCCTGAATCGCTCATGAGAAACTCGTTGCTCTTGCTCTAGTCGCCGCTCGCTTGAGCAGATCAGTGGAATTCATCTCTATGTTATCTAGCGTTTTCCGGTAGTCTCTCCATATAGTTCGCACCGGTACATCGGCGAATCTGTCTTCTCAAATCCGAGGAGATCCCCTCTTATTATTGGTGACACTATGTTTCCGATTCTAATCTGTCTTCAGAAGGAGCCCCTGGTACCAGAGAGTATTTACATTCATTTCCATCCTTTTAGCGCCAGTTCTCAACTTAGGAAGTCAAGTTTGAGACTTAGAGTCAAGACTATATGGAAGTACAGAGCTTGACAGACCGATTAGTGGAGATTGTTCCAGCCAATACTTTACTAAGCCAGGTAAAGAGTTTTCGAAGAGACCACGCGGCCTGTAATTTCCTGAGAGAAAAAAAGGCATGACTTAATCCCATCCTTAGTTATCCACGACATTTCGTCCAAAACAAAGCCGCTTCTCGCTGTCTTGTGGAACAATCGCTCGTTTGTTAGAAATACCAAATACTGAACACTTCTTCAACTATCCAGATTTTCTCTTCTAGAAAAAAGCTCTGCAATCTTCACAATTACCATAACGGCCTTTTCCATCGAGCTTACCGGGATATACTCGTATCTTCCGTGAAAATTATGACCTCCGGTGAAGATGTTCGGTGTTGGGAGACCCATGAAAGAGAGACGCGCGCCATCGGTGCCCCCTCTCACTGGTGAAATCCTTGGTCGAATTGAAAGACTCTCCATAGCTCTTTCTGCAATTTCAACAAGGAACATCTTTTCTTCGATTTTCTCTTTCATATTATAATAGGAGTCTCTTGTCTGCAAACTCACCGTATCATCGCCGTATTTCGAATTCAAGAAGACCGCGATTTCCTTAATCATTTTCTTCTTTCGTTCAAACTTCTCCATATTGTGCTCCCTAATGATGTACTTCAGAATTGTCTCTTCCACTGAACCTCTTATACTGAGCAGATGGAAGAAGCCTTCTCTACCTTCCGTTGCCGCAGGTACTTCACTTGAAGGCAGCAGATCGTTGAACTCGCATGCTATCAGTATCGAGTTCTTCATCTTACCTTTTGCACTTCCAGGATGAATGTTCCTGCCTTTTACAACAACTTCGGTATTTGCGGCGTTGAACGTTTCGTACTGGATTTCGCCCAAAGCCCCTCCGTCAACTGTGTAAGCATAGTCTGCCCCGAATTTCTCTACATTGAAGTACTCAGTTCCCCTTCCTACTTCCTCGTCAGGAGTAAATCCTAGTCGGATTTCGCCATGCTTGATCTCTGGGTTTGAAATGAGGTACTCTATTGCGGAAAGAATCTCCGCAATTCCTGCTTTGTCGTCTGCTCCTAGCAGAGTAGTTCCGTCTGTCACGATCAGCCTTTCACCAACATACTCTTCGAGCTCAGGAAAGAGCCGGGGATCGATGAAGATATCCTTGTCTTTGTTAATGACTATCTTGCCTCCTTCATAATCAACAATTGAAGGCTTGATATCTTTGCCGCTCATATCTGGGCTCGTGTCCATATGGGCTATGAATCCCAAAACCGGAAGTCCATCACCAGCATTTGACGGCAAAGTCGCCATTACGTATCCGTGGTCATCCAATGTCACTCCTTTCAGACCCATTTCCTCCATCTCCGTTTTGAGAATATGAGCAAGATCAAGCTGACTGGCAGTTGATGGAAACGAATCTGATTCAAAACTTGAGGTAGTCTCTACAGATACATACCTTAGGAACCGTTCAATCACTCTTTCCATTTGTTCTCTCCTTCCGTTGTTTAGCCTTGTTCTTATGTACTAGTACTTCGATAAGCTCTCTAGGTCTTGCCGCAAGTCGATTAGCTAACACTGCAGCCGAATTAAAAACCATTCCCGACACAGAGACCACCTTTCTCGTCTTGACTCTCTTCAAGAAAATCAAAGAGACGCCTCTGAGAACAAAAGTAACGAAGAACAGGATCTGGATGCCGAAAAACCTGTGTCCACCAACCATCCAAGTGAACCTGTTCAGATATGCAGCGAAAAATCCTCCCACCAGGGAGCCAACAAGAGCCGAGGCACCGTTGGTGAATGAAAGCAAAGCATAGTAAGACTGGGCGTCAACCCCGCTAAGCAAGTCGAGCATTGTGGTGAATAAACAGAGGTTTATGGCGCTCCATGAAGCGGTCCCGATAAAAGTATCAATATACAACAGATAGACCGTCCCGGTGTCCATAAACAACCACAGGATTGTCTTGAGGAAAGCCCCAAGAACCCCAAACTCAAGGACCGCCTGACTCCCGATTTTGTCAGCGATCTTTCCCCACAACAAGTAAAACAGTATTGTTAGGAGCGAACTGAAGACATTCAGTATACTAAGAAATGAGTAATCCAGTTTCATGTTGACTAGCTCATGATAAGCGAAAAAGGGCGAGGTAATAGCTATTGAGAAGCTCCAGAAGGAGTAGAATCTCAAATACGGCATGAACCTTATGTCTTTAGTGACGGCCCTGAACAAACCTCGACCATGACTTATTTCGTGGGGAGGATCGTTATGAAACCCCAAGAGCACGAGGCTGACTAATGCACTTGCCACTCCAAAAGCAGTGATCAGAATGAAACCCATTCTTCCGGGCACCGAATCAAGGATAAAGGCGTAGAACAACGTTATAAACATATTCGTGAAAGTGAATATCACGTTTCTCATGCTGAAGAATCTAGCAGCACCTTTTAACGGCGCCACATCTCTTATAATCGAAACCCAATAGTTTCCGGTAAGACTCGCCGCAAGCGAGAAGAAGGCAAGAATAGTCAGCAGAAGTGACTGCCTGTTTATTCCAAGAGCAAGCGTGATAGGAATAAAAGCCGTAGACAGCCTGCTTGCGGAAGCGCAGATCATCATCGCCCGCTTTCGGCTCTTGACAATTCTCAAGAAGGATGGAGCCAGCAGCTGAATGAACTGGGAAACCGAAGGAAGAACGCCAATCAAGGCTATCACCGGTTCAGATGCCCCAAATTCGAGTGCAAGCCCTGTACCAAGAAAACCCTGAGTTATCAAGAAGAACCCGTTGTATATTGCACCCTCAAAAACCGAGAGAATCCTAGTCTGCCGATTCTTATCCAATCAATACATCTCCGGACGACGTAGAGTAATACAAACAGTGCTACTGCATATTATCGCAATTTACTGGCAAAACAACTACGAGAGAGATCACTTTGTCTACTAAAAAATCTTTAGAAGACCCGCGAAGATGCCTATTAACGAAATGTTTACAAACTAAAAGCCGATAATTCCACTCTACTATCTTGACAAACCCGATCGATTTGGGTACAATTAATTCAAATAGATAAGAAACCTTGCAACCCCAAAAGCTCAACCGGTCATTAAAAAAGACAAAGCACCTGAAAGCAATATGCAAGTCCCAATTACCCCCCATATTGTTGAATGGACGTGCATGTTGAAACCCCCTGGAATATCCCGACTTTTAAGCCGCCAATTGGCGGCTTTCTTTTTTACTACTCAATAATCGCTGCAACACCTACGAGACCAGGACCTGTATGACACACAAGAGACTGAGAAATTTGACCTGTTATCACATCATCTATTCCTGCAGCCTTAATCTCTTCTATTGCCATTCTAAAGAATTCCATTGTCTTTTCACTCTTATCTGAAGTATATGCGGCAATGTTCAGAAGCCTCTTGCCTTCAATGAAATTCAAGAGATTCTTCACAGAAGCCCTGACGGCTCTCTTCATGCCTCTCTCTTTTGAAACACTGTGATAGACTCCATCTTCTCCAACGGTTATTACGGGTTTCAGGTCAAGAATATCACCTATAGTTGCAGTAACTTTTCCTATTCGTCCTCCAGCCTTTAAAAACTTCAGAACAGGTATGCAGAAAAAAACCTTAGATTTCTTTACAGAAGCGTGAATTTCGCTCACAACCTTTTCAAAGGCAAGACCACTCTTAACCATATCTATCCCCTTCATAGCGAGCAGCCCCGAGCCAATCGAAATATTCATTGAGTCGACTACCTCGACCTTCACATCGGAGTGCTTTTCGGAGAAGTCTCTGACAAAAGTCTTCACTTGACCAAGCGTTCCGCTCAGACCGCTGGATATTCCAATATAAAGCATCTCCTTGAATCCCTTTTCATAAAGGCTGTCAAAAGCCTCACCGATTTCCGACTGTCTTGGAAGAGATGTCTTGGGAAACTTATCTTCCATATAGTGAAGCAGATCGGGTGTGGATATGTCGATGTTGTCTCTGTACTCCTTACCATCCAGAACTATCTTCAAAGGTACAACTCTAACGTTATCTCTTGCTTTCATCTGTTCAGGAAGATCACAACCTGAATCGACAATAAATCCAATCATCTGGCAAACCCCCTGTCATACAAGCTAATTACATACCTCTCTTTAAGACCGGCGTCTAGATTGCTGCGTTCACAGTTCGAAGAGTTAAACGTTGAAACGACCGTTTCTAAGTCAGTTATGTCTACCAAAATCTGATTCACAAAGACCGAAGGAAATCCCTGTAATAGTTGAAACTCTTCTTTGGAACTCGTTTCAGATCGTTTTTGAAGTCCACGTATACCAAACCAAACCTCTTGGAGTAACCTCGTGCCCATTCGAAATTGTCCATCATAGTCCAGACAAAGAAGCCCCTAAGATCCACTCCTCCCTTGATCGCGTTAAGAGCAGCTGAAAAGTGCTTTCTAAGGTAATCAATTCTCGGGCCATCGTCAACGTTGCCATCAACCAAAGCATCTTTGCTTGCGATACCGTTCTCAGTAACATAGATCGGTTTCCTTCCGTATTCTTTGAAGACCTTGAATAGAAAACCTTCTAGACCTTCTGGGTAGATCTCCCATCCCATCTCGGTCTTCGGGAGGTCTCCCTGAACAACTTCGCTGCCAAGCACGCTTGATTCTTGGCTTCTAACAAGGTTTCTTGTATAGTAATTCACACCCCAAAAGTCGAACGGCGTGGATATTAGTTCCATATCTTCATCTTCGATAGTTGGGCTCACTCCTGCAATCTCGAACCTTGAGAAGAGTTCGGAAGGATACTCGCCAGTGATTGGGGTTTCAAAGAACCACCCGTTTACGAATTGATCATAGAGTCTTGCCGCTCGAAGATCAGCTCTGGAATCGCTGGCAGGCTCAACAAAAGCAGATACATTGGTTAGACCAATCATGCCGTCTCTCACTTCTTCCCTAAAACGCTTTACCGCTTCACCATGAGAAAGCAAAAGGTTGTGAGCAACGGAAAGTGAAATCCTCAAATCTCTCTTTCCGGGTGCGTGTTCCCCCCAGAGGTAACTGACGTGGGATGAGCAATACGGTTCGTTCATAGTTATCCAGAGCTTCACCCTGTCACCGAATTTGCTGAACATACTGCTGGAGTAATCGCCAAAGTAATGCCTTATTTCTCGGGACTCCCATCCATTAAATCTTTCCTGCAGTTTAAGAGGGAGATCCCAGTGGTAAAGAGTAACAACAGGCCGAATACTCCTCTTAAGAAGTTCATCAATCAGTCTATCGTAGAAGTCGATTCCCGTCTGGTTTATCTGTCCTCTACCTTCAGGAAACACTCTTGGCCAGGATATGGAAAATCTGTAGGAGTTCACTCCGAGCCTAGTCATAAGCTCAATGTCTTCCAAGTACCTGTGGTAGTGATCGCAGGCAATATCGCCATTTTCCCCGGAATCTATTCGTCCTGGTTCATGGGTGAAATCTGACCATATCGAAGGCCCTTTACCTTCTTGCAGGTCTGCGCCCTCAATCTGATAAGAAGCCGTTGCAACACCCCAAAGAAAGTCCTCAGGAAAACTTGCTCGCAAAGAGATCCCCTCCTAGCCAACTTCTCACTTTACAAATCCTACCACATTACTCTTTCCAACATGTAGAATCAGAGGTCGGTAAGAACCAGGAAATCTGTCCCATCTGATCAAAAGCCTTCGGCTTGTATTAGTATTGATAAAGAAAGCAGTTCCGAATTTGTCGGTTCTTGATTTCTCCATGCTAGGAGTTGAATTCATTTCTGGGAGGCAGCACTGATGAATCTACTGTCGAATTTCGTTATTCCCGCGCAAAACTTGATAATGTTTGCTATTGGCGGAGTTCTGATCTATCTAGCGATAAAGAAAGAATACGAGCCGATGTTGCTTCTTCCAATCGGTTTCGGAGCAATACTCACAAACATTCCGGGATCATCGGCTATTGGAGAACATGGAGTGCTAACTATCCTATACGAAGCTGGAATTGCAAATGAGCTCTTTCCTGCCTTGATCTTCATCGGGATTGGAGCGATGATCGATTTCGGACCTCTTCTTCAAAAACCGGTCATGTTCTTCTATGGAGCAGCTGCCCAATTGGGGATCTTTCTGACGATAATTGTGGCTGCTCTGCTGGGATTTGATATAAGAGAAGCGATCGCTATCGGGATAATCGGGACCGCGGATGGTCCGACATCAATCTATGTCGCAAGCAGATTGGCCATTCACATGCTTGGGCCGATTTCAGTCGCCGCGTATTCCTATATGGCTCTTGTTCCGGTAGTTCAACCACCCATTATTAAGCTTCTTACTACCAAGGAAGAGAGAAGAATAAGAATGGATAATAGAACCGAAAAAGTCCCCAAGTACGTTAAAATCCTCTTCCCGATTCTTGTTACGCTTCTTGCCGGTATCATCGCCCCTGTAAGTGTAGCTCTGATCGGAATGCTCATGTTTGGGAATCTGATAAGAGAATCGGGAGTTCTGAACAAGTTGAGTAATGCTGCTCAGAACGAGCTCTCAAACATCATCACTTTGTTTCTTGGAATCGCCATCGGTTCTACTATGACGGCCAGCGCATTCCTGAACTCCAGAACACTGTTGATTCTTCTAATGGGATTAGTTGCTTTCGTACTTGACACTATGGGTGGAATCATTTTCGCAAAGGTTTTCAACCTATTTAGAAAACAGAAGATTAACCCTATGATTGGCGCAGCAGGAATATCGGCTTTTCCTATGTCGGCAAGGGTTGTGCATAAGATGGGACTCGAAGAAGACCCGAACAACTTCTTAATAATGTACGCAACAGGCGCGAACGTAGCCGGGCAGATCGGCTCCGTTCTAGCCGGCAGCATAGTTTTGGCGATCTTTTTAAGATGAAAGGAGCATAGACAATGAGTGAAGCAGTCTCTAGTAGCATCGCGATTTTTCTTGAAGGTTATCCTACGATATTTGTCGCTACGATTGCCTTCTTCATAATGATAAAATTGCTAATGAAGTCTACCTCAAGAAGGAATGAGAAATAGGTCGCTGCAGCACGTTTCTTTTATCAATAGACCTCGCCTGGGGACTTCAAAAAGCACGAAAAGGAGAGTTGCCATGATTGATGGAAAAAACGGCACTTACCCTGTGCTTACCGAAATCCTTAGAAAATACGATACATCCTTCGACAGAATAGAGAATTTCGTCAACTCGAAGCAGGGCTTTTTCTTCATTTTCAGTTCAAAAAGGGTTGAAGGAAGTAGAGGTCCTTACTACGACTGCATTGTCGGAGACTCCAGAAACAGAATCGATGCAAAGGCATGGATAAGCGAACAGGGCTGTTTGGAACCTGTGATAGGTAATGTGGGCCTTGCTGACTATCTTATGGATGATAGATACGGGTTGAGTATTAAAATAAGAAGGCTGTTCTCGGTAGATGAGATGGAAAACTACAGTTCCGGTTCGATTTCACAGTTACTTCCGGTTGTCGAAGATCCTGAGAGAATCGTATCGGAAGTACGCGAACTTATCGAATCTGTCAAAGACGACTATCTGAAGGCCCTTGCAGAAAAGCTTATTTCAGAGGACGGGCCTTGCCCAGACTTCTTCGAAGCGCCGGCAGCCAAAATGTATCATCACGCCAGAATAGGAGGACTTGCGGAACACAGCCTTTCGGTAGTCAAGTACGCACTTGCTCTGACTGAGGTTTCTGGATCAAGAGCAAATATCGACAGGGACCTCATAATCACCGGGGGACTCTTCCACGATATTGGAAAGACAATATCATATACCACAGAATCATTCGAATTCGACTACTCAGATGAGGGTTACCTTGAGGAACACATAGCGATCGGCGCAAGAATCATTGAGATTGAGATTTCAAAGATCAAGGGTTTTCCTGAAGAAAAAAGAAAGACACTGATCCACATAGTTCTGAGTCATCATGGGGAACTGCAGTTCGGTTCTCCCGTTACTCCAAAGACCCGCGAAGCAATTCTCATATGGCTTTGTGACAATCTCGATTCGAAGCTTGATAGCTTCGAGACCAACGCTTCCACAGCTTCAAAGGGAAGCAAATGGACTGCTTTTTCAAAGATGTTTCAAAGCAGACTATACTTAGGTGAACGAGAGAACGAAAAGGAGTCTGAATTCTGATAAATCAGGCTTCCGCCTAGATAGATTGTATTAACAACTGATCGTTGTCTTTTTCCGTATCAACATACAATCAAACTGCGAAAGGGTGATTTGATGAAGAATTTTATCCTGGTGTTTCTCCTGGTCTTTGCTTATATAATTCTCGTTGGCGGGGAGTTAACGCTTTTCTTTGGAAATCCTCATTCTCACACTTCTTATTCTGATGGCACTGGATTCCCTGAAGAAGCGTATTCGTATGCAAAGGGTGTACCCAATCTTGACTTTCTTGCTATAACTGATCACGCTTATTACTTCGTTCAGGACCTCCCCGACGGAAGAGATAAGCTGGCAGCGACTATAGAGGCAGCCCGGCAAGCATCATCTGCCGATTTCCTGGCACTTGCCGGATTCGAGTGGACGGCTACTGGCACCGGACACATCAACGTCTACGGCACCAGCGATTGGACTGATAGAGTCAAGTCTGATCTATGGCATTTGTACGACTGGATTATCGAACGTAACGCAGTTGGGCAGTTCAACCACCCGGTGAGAGTCTTCGGAGACAACTTCAAAGATTTTCAGTACTCTCCGGAAGCAGATCTCCATATGAACCTGATAGAAGTAGGAAACGGAAACTGGTGGGAAAACGATACAATTGTAGACGAGATGTTCGAAGCTTACCTTCAGGCACTTGGCAAGGGTTGGCATCTCGGAGCAACTCTTGGTCAAGACAACCACAAACCTAACTGGGGCGGAGCAAACGATTCCAGAACAGCCGTATATGCACGCGAGCTGACAGAAGAAGCAATTTTAGAGGCATTCATCAATCGAAGGACCTACGCGACTGAAGACAAGGACATCTTGATTCACTTCTCGACCGAAGAAGCCTTCATGGGAGATATCGTGTATGATACAGATCAAGTTAATTTGTGTATCTCCATAAAGGATACAGCAGACGATCCGCTGGAAATAGTCAGGATTTATTCTCTGGAAGGATTGTTTGCAGAGTTTCTGGTTGACGGCAATGAATGTGTTCTTGAGCTCGCCGTTGATATAAAAACGGGTTTCCAGTACTTCTTCATATACGCAAGGGGAAAAGACGGTGAGGAAGCGGTATCTTCACCAATCTGGATTCAGAGGTCTCACCCGATCCATCTTCACAACCCGAGCGCTTATCCTGAGAGCGTGAAGCCGAGAGAGAGCGTTACACTTTCCTTTCAGCTCTCCAATGTTGAGCAAGGAGAGGCTTCTTCATTGTTGCAGATTACCAATTCCCGCGGAGAGATACACAGCGAAATCGTCACACTCCAAGGATTTGAATCCAAAATAATTAACTTAAGAAGGGAAGTAGAGGAATACGATGGAGAGTTATCATTCTTTCTCGACTCAATTCTATATTCAGTTTTGAAACTCAATATCAGGAGCGCATCTTCATTGAACATTCTACTGGATAGGAGCCACGTCAACTTCGCCAGTAACGAACGAACCAAGTTGCAGACGTCACTCGAAGATATGGGTCATAAGCTTCTTGCTGCCGATAGGATTTTCAAGGCAGGAGAGCTCGATACTATAAACGTTCTTCTTCTCCCTCTACCAGGTGCTGGTGGAAGTTTTGAACGACTGAAGATGCTCATGCCGCAACAGGCACTGATCATTAAAGAGTTTGTCGAAGATGGGGGGACACTAATAATTACCGGAACTGGTGAAGAGATCAGTGAGGAGGTTCTGTCCACATACAACATGCTATTGGAAGATATGGGTATTGCATGCAGCTATGAAGGACGCATAACCGAAGAAGTAAGAGAGATTGATGGAGTCTTCTTTGATGGGCTGTCTCGGTTGGTCGGAGAATCAGGAAGATACCCCCTGGGTCGAGGCGAGGTGATTTTACTTCCTGGCGACCCTTTTACAGACGATGTTATTGATAGTAACGGAGAGCTGATTGATCAGCTGTTCAAATAACAGAAGGGCGGGACGTCTAATGCTCAGCTGCAGTGAATAATTTGGCTCACTTTGCTCTCGGTCGTACCGCTTATTCCGTTATCCTCCTAATTCAGAAATCTTAGGCAGAACTAGAATTATTTACCTCATGACAGAGCAAGGTCATTAAAGTTAAAATACGCTTTAGAGAATCTTTGACTTTGAAGTTGAGAATACTTACTTGTTGTGCTATAACTTGCCAGCAAAAAACAGCTTATGGAAGGAGGCATAGTTTGATGTTAATTAGATTCAGAGTTCAGGCAACCGTTTTCCTCAACCGGGTTTCCGGTGATGCCACGCTATGCCACGCCTTCTTCCATCGTTCGGGGTATAAGATCGTATAACGAAAAGGAATAATGAAGGACCGTGGCGAGTAAGAGCCACGGTCTTTTTTTGACTATCGGAGGTGATCAAATGTCATAGTAAATTGCGGTCAGTGAGTTAGCAGGATTTTACGGAGAAGCAAATGGATGCAAGAACGAAGAGAGGAGAGCCCGTCATTAGTTACAGTCAGCCTCGCCCGCCGGAAACGGGACAGGTTCTCCTAAAGGCCAAGGGGGTAAATATGTCAATAGTAATCGTTCCGCTAAGAAAGAAAAGAAGTGACGATTTCGGGGTCCTTCCGCCATTCATATGCAAACCGGAAAGTCTTGATAACCTTCCGAAGTAAGCAGATAACAGGAGGAAACCCAACTATGAGGAGAATACGAGGCTCAAAGAGTGCTTTTATCGATGGTTTGGTTTAAAAGCAGAAAGTTGAAATGGAAAGCAAATTCAGCAGACCTCATTATCTTTGAGGAGGTGAAAAAAGTGGCAGACGCTTTGCTTGCCAATAGTATCGTAAAGACTTTCAAGAAGAACAAGAAGGAAGTCAAAGCGTTGAAAGGAGTTAGTTTAAGAATAAAGGAAGGAGAGATCTATGGTCTTCTCGGTCCAAACGGCTCAGGAAAATTTACCTTTATAAGGATTGCCTCCACACTCTTGATACCTGACAGGGGGGCATATAGATTTTTGGATATGACTCAGTGAACAACTCTGCGGCGGTTTAAAGAGTGATAAACAGGGTATCCGTCGAGGCCAGTTTTTTCAGAAAACTGTCGGCTGTCGAAAACCTCTGTTTCGCGGCAGGACTTTATGGAATACCAAAACGAGAAGCCTTGAGGAGGATCAGCTCTCTCGCAGAGAGGTTCGGTCTGAATCTGAAGAGACTGAAAGATTCTCTCGAAGACTTTTCGAGAGGCATGCAGCAAAAGGTAGCCATAGTTAGAGCTTTCATGACTGAACCCAGAATGCTCTTGCTCGACGAACCAACAACAGGACTCGATCCAAGAGCAAAAAGAGATGTACAGAGCCTACTAAAAGATGTAAAAGAGACTATGAACACGACGATGCTTCTGACAACACACGACATGGACGAAGCAGAGAAGCTCTGCGACTATGTGGCCATAATCCATCTCGGAGAATTGTAGCTTCCGGAAGACCATTGGAGCTTAAGAAGCAGTTGCTCGGAAGGATTGAGAACCCAAGCTTCGAAGATGTCCTTCTCGAGTTCACCGGTGTGAGCATGGAGGAAGCAGAGTATCAGGAGGTAGAGTCGGCATGAGTTCGCAGTCAATTGCTCAAGAGCTCCGAGCCTCTTGGGCCTTCATCGAAAGGAACTTCAACTTCACCCTCCAGAGAGTGGTCCATGCTGACGACACCATGATAGCACTCCATGAAAGGCACAAATGAAAACGGCCCCATAATTCCCGGAGAGTAGAATCTGACGGGCCAAAGGTAAGGGTCTATTATCTTGATCTCTCCATCGATCTTGACTTTCTCATCCTTCATTTTGAGACTCACTCTTTCTGTTGAGAAGTGATTATCTCCGATTTCGACGGAGAATCGCTTTGTGTCGGAATGAAAATCATCGAAGGGATAAACGAAATTTCCGGATTCATTTCTGCTGCCTGAAAGGAACTGGATGAAAGAATGCGATTCGTTTTTTGAGGAAGCCGTTGAGACGCCGGGAATCACTGCAAAGGACTTTTGCTTTCTCTTGTCAACAAACTTGAATACCACCCCTCAAAGAAGCGCTTCTTCAGAGAATTGCCATGATATAGATAAGAATTGAACAGCGCACCGATACTCATAAGCCACCTCCCTGAGAGTATTTTACCTTTGACTGCGATCAATGCGTCGGGTTAGCCAGTGTACATCTTCTTCTGGACAATTGAATGTTAAGATTGATTATCATTAAGCAATTCACTCGCAGTGCGTTAAGGCCATCTGAAATAGATATCAACTGCCTCTTCTGTTGTGGTCTCTTATGCCTGACAGCTATTTTGGATGATGTTGGTTTACTCGATGCAGTTCATCTTAACCAAAGGGGGAACGAAATGGGAAGCAAAGTTCATGTGAAGGTTGAGTTCACGGGAGGCTTCACCGGTACAGGAATAACAGATTCCGGCTACAAAGTGAAAATCGGTTCAGATGGTGCGGTACCTTACGACCTGCTCCTAATGAGTCTGGTATCGTGCTTACACGCTACATTCCTCGATATTCTAAACAAAAAGAAAATTGACTTCACTTCTGCAGATATTGAAGTATGGGGAGAAAAGAGAGAACAAGTCCCCACCACTCTCAAAATATGCGAGATGAAGATTGGGATCAAGGGAGTAGATCTGTCTCACAGAAGTTCGGTCGAGAAGTCTTTCGAACTTGCAACAAAATACTGTTCAGTATACAAGACCGTTTCCAGCGTGGCAGAGATCGTCTGGGAAGTGAATTTTGACTGATAGGCGACAATCTTGTCGAGAGGTGGGACATTATGAAAAAAATGGGTGAGATGCTCTCGTCTCCAAACAGCGGTTCAGAAATAATGATAGGAAATACCGCGATTGTAAGAGCGATGCTGGAAGCAGGTGTTAGGGTTGTTACTTCGTATCCCGGATCTCCCACTCCAGAAATTGCAGCTGCAATAGCTTCGATTCCCGCGGAAAGAAATCCGATGTACTTCGAATTTTCAGTAAACGAGAAGGTTGCCACCGAGGTTGCCTTTGGAGCTTCTATCAATGGTCATCTTTCGTGCGTGTTCTTCAAGAGCGTCGGCATAAATGTGGCTGCAGATACTTTCGTTCAACTCTCTCTAATGGAACTCATTGGAGGCATGGTAATTGTATTGGGCGATGATCCGGGAGCAAACTCCTCACAAAATGAGCAGGACAACCGTCACTATGCGCATCTCTCATACACTCCAATCCTAGAGCCTTCAACACCTTCAGAAGCATACTCGATGTTTTTAGAAGCATCAAGACTTTCGCAAGAGATGCGTATGCCTGTAATTGTGAGACTCTCGACTCACGTATGCCACGCCAAAGAAAAGGTGGAGTTTAAGGAATTGGTTTTCCAGGTGCAAGATAACCGGCCAAAATTCAGTCTTGAGAATGGGCCATATATTCCAATAACTGCTGAAGCTCTTAAAATGAAGCGAAGAGCTCTGAAGAAACTCGAGGAGTTCAGAAAGACTACGGAGAAAAGCTGCCTGAATAGTGTCATTGAAGGCTCAGACAAATCAAGAGGGGTAATCACGGCCGGAGCCCCATTTCTCTCTCTTCAGGACGTCCTTAGTCTGTCAGATAAACGTCCGGATATTCTCAAGCTGGGAATAGTGCACCCTCTTTCTGAAAAGGAAGTTGTGGATTTCCTTTCTTCTCATGAAGAGGTAAAAGTCCTTGAAGAACTTGACAACGTGATAGAGAAAGAAGTCAAGGCAATTGCGTATGACCACAAACTGAATACAAGAATAACTGGAAAGCAAGACATCGAGGACTGGATAGGAGAGTATACACCAGACAAAGTTAGGGAGGTATTGTCAAGAATCTGGCCTGACGTTGTCAGTCCTCCTGGAGTAGAAACTGAGCCAATCGAGCTTGCGCCAAGACCAGCTCAGATGTGCCCTGGCTGCGGTCATAGATCAGCATTCTACGCCATCAAGAAAGTCCTGCATGCCTCTGATATTTCCGTGGCAGACATTGGATGCCATACACTCGGGTACCTCGAGCCGTATAGAGTGGGGAAAGTACTTCTTTGCATGGGGCATTCAAGCGGAACTGCTTCCGGCCTTTCATTATTCAATGACACAAGAAGAGTCGTGGCCTTCCTTGGTGATTCCACTTTCTTTCATGCAGGACTACCGGGCATTGTCAACGCGATCTTCAACAAACACAATTTCACACTGATTGTCATGGAAAATGGCACAACAGCAATGACGGGTCATCAGAATCATCCCGCCGTAGGGCGGAACTTCAGAGAAGTGACTCAGAAGATTCCCGTTAGGAAGGTTCTGGAAGGACTGGGTGTAGATAATATTCGAGAAGTCGATGCCTACAACCAGTCAAAGCTTAAGCAGTACGTTGAAGAAGCCCTGGCAGAAGACGGCCTCAAGGTCATTATCGCCAAACATCCATGTATGTTGAAGTTCACAAGAGAATTGCGCAGAAGCGGTAGGTCGCTGCCGAACCCCGTGAGAGTCGGCAACAAATGCAACAGGAAGTACATTTGCGTCAGTGACTTTGCATGTCCCAGCTACCAGCTTTCTGATGACGGTTCGGTCTGGGTACAAAACGATCTCTGCATAGGAGACAGATCTTGCGTCCAGACATGTCCTTCGGATGCGATTGCTTCCGAAGATAGATAAAGGATGTGAGAGAATGGAGAAATTCGACATATACATTACGGGAGTTGGCGGTCAGGGAATTGGTCTCCTCAGTGAAGCTCTATTAAGAGCGATCGACCATTCCGAGCAGAGGGGTATTGGGGCAGACACACACGGATTGGCTCAGAGAGGTGGCATGGTTTCTTCTCACTTAAGAATCGGTCACGGTGCCTACTCGGTTCTGATAATGAAGCACAGCGCAGACATGGTTATAGCACTTGAGCGCCATGAGGCTCTGAGAGGAATGGGAAACTATCTGAAGAAAGGCGGAACACTTATATACTATGATACTGTCTGGCAACCACTGGAAGTTCGTCTAGGAAGAGCAGAAGAGATTAAGAATGAAGATATTGAGCGAGAAGCCGACAAGAGAGATGTAAAGGTAGTAAAGGTATTGGTCGAGAATTTGAAAGATTCTAGAATGCAAAACGTAGTTCTCATGAGCAAGATTGCTCATGAGGGGCTTATTCCAGGTGTAACCGTTAAACATTTCGAACTAGCTCTCTCAGACCTTATGGAAGGAGACCTGCTCAGGAACAATCTTGAGCTCTTTGGAGAGCTTTCCAAACAAGGGTGATTAACATGGCCTTCGATGTTGCAGTTATTGGTGCGGTCGGGATCGATACGAATGTCTATCTGTCGGATTCTAAAGTAAATCTCTCGGTCGAAACGAGTTTTGGCGAGAACCTTGATTGCATAGGACAAGCAGGTGGATATGCCTGCCAGGGTTTTGAGAGACTTGGTTATAGAGTCTGCTTTGTTGGTTATGTCGGCGAAGACTTCTCAGGGAAATACATTCGACAGATTCTTACAGAGTTGGGTATAGACACTAGTCTGCTGATGATAGACCCACTAGGAACGAAGAGAAGCGTAAACCTCATGTATATGAACGGAGGCCGAAAGAACTTCTATGATGGCAAAGGAGCAATGAACCTCTGCCCCAATATCGAAGACATTAGGTCACATCTATCTGGAACAAAGCTAGCCCATGTAAACATCGTGAACTGGACTAGATTTCTGCTTAAACCACTGAAAGAAGAGGGCCTAATTCTTTCGGTAGATATCCAGGATGTCACTGACTCAGACGATCCCTATAGAAAGGACTTCATAGAAGAGGCTGATGTTCTATTCTTCTCTTCAACAAACTTCGCTGACCCGTATCATCTGATCAAGAAGTATCTCGAAATTAGAGGCGACAGGATAGTCGTATGTGGAATGGGAAAGAGGGGTTGCGCAATTGGCTCAAATAAAGGTATTGAGCACTTTGATCCAGTTGAATTGGAAGAACCCGTTGTGGACGCAAATGGAGCCGGCGACAGCCTCGCCGTAGGTTTTCTTTCAAGTCATTACTTCGAAGGCTATTCAATAGAAGACGCGATTCTGAGGGGTCAGATAGCGGCTAGATATTGCTGCACAAAAAAGGGAACATCATCGGAGCTAATAACGAGTGAGCATCTAGATAGGCTGTTCAAACAGATCAATACAAGTCGCAAACAAGATCAGTAAACGCTCCGGGATTATCTCTGAGTCAATCAGAAGAGGAGTGCCGGCTAAGAGCCGGCATCCCCTCTACTTTCATTCAGGTCTCACATCCGGAAAGACAATTACGTCTTTACTTGGCAGACCCACGAAAAGCACTTCATTTGTTACGTAATTCATCACTACAATCCTGTGCATGCCCTGCTGGTCCTTCTCAGTGAAGTATACGAGATTCCCTTCTATCTTCACCGAAGGTACCGGCGCATCCATGAAGAGAGTGCTGTCAGATATTACCCTATCCCGGCCGTTCACCGTGTCAAACACATGCAAAGAGTCGTACAAGAAGTCCGCATAGTCCTCAGGATACTCAAAATAGACTATTTTCCCGTCTTCACCAAACTCAGCCCAGAAAGCCGGCGCATCTGTATTCAGTACAGACTCTGTGTCAAGCTGAACTATGTTTCCTTCGTAATCAATCACGAACGTCTTCTCGTTTGAAAGAAAGACAAAGTGATGGTAGTCTTCAATCGTTTCTTGCACTTCTCCAGATTCCACATCTATAATCGAGAACACATCCCAACCGGTGGACACAGCTATTCTTGATCCATCAGGAGACCATGCAACCGGTATCATACCGTAATCTGCCTCCATTGACCATAGAACGCTAATATCACTGTCAACCATCGAAATTGTCTCTCGCCAGGTGTCCATTAGCAAGAACCTTGTTCTGTCAGGCGAAAGCGAATAGACGTCAACTCCATCGAATCTCGCCTTTTTCTCACCTTCTACGACAACGCCGTCCATATTTTCGGAGATGTAAACGTAAGTACTGGCATCCAAGAACTGCCCGTATATGGAATTGACTAGCGTACCCTGAAGAACTCCCTCAATATCGTAGAATCCTATGCTGATTTTCTCAAAATCGAAGTTTACTGAAGTATATGATACTACCGAAACCTCCTCAGCAAGGATTTCGGTTAATCTCTTCGGCTCAGGAACTCTGGAAACCCAGGAGAAGATCCAGGAAAGTTCAGGATAATTCGCAACAAACTCCTGAATATTCGCGTTCAACGACGTTTCGTCATCTGAAAGCACAATCGCTCTGAATAACGCATTGACATTGTCCGGGACATATATATAGTAGATCAGAGCCAGGGCTTCGTGAATCTCCGTTCCATCATCATATGCTTTACCCTGCAGAAACCATTCTACTGCGTCATCGTAAAAGCCTTTCTCAAGATCAAGAATCCCATTCAGGTAGTAGAACATCGGTTCCCTCTCTAGCAATCGAGAGCTCTCGTTCAGCAGATTTCTTGCAGCATAAAAGTCATAGTCATCTATCATCCCAATGATGTAAGGTATTAGATAGTCAGTCTCCCCGAAATCCTCAACTAGAATTCTAGATACTATCAAATTCAGATCTGCAGGATACAGTTCAACAGATTGCTCATGTAGGAAGATGTATGTTTCTAGCTGCCCTTCTCCAAGTCTGTCAACAGATTCGCGGACTCTCTCTTCGGATAGATACCAGCTGCTGTTCATTGCCTTAAGATACAGAAGCAGCGAATCTTTATTGGGCTTAAGCTCAAAGAAGACTCCAGAGACATCCTCGGCATAGTCTGAGTAATAGTTCTCGAGAAGTCTCTCAATTCCGTACTTGATCACTTGAAACATAGGTTCTGGAACTTCATCAATCGAAGCCACTACATCTTTCAAAAGCGTTCCGTAGCTCTCGAAATCTTAGTTGTCATCGTAGATCTTCAATAAAGCCTGAAGGCTCTCCACATCCATAGGATTCTCGGCCAGCTTGGCTCTGAGTTCTTCAACTTGCGCCGTCACAATCAGCGGCGTAATGAGCAGAAGCAGTACGAATATTAGTCTTTTCATCGAAACACCTCCTCGGCCAATTCTAACGCTGTCGGTAGTGCATAGCTGCCACGTTGAAGTGTCTCTTCCTAGAAAGAAGCCAGCTCACTGTCGACAAAGATCATGAGCTCCGACAAGTACTCTTCTGAGAAATCGAATTCTATCCCAGCGCTTTCAAACAACTCATCAAGCGGCCTTGAGTAACCCATTGATAAGAACCTCTTGTAATCTTCTATTGCGCTTGATCCATTTTGCTTGTAATTTCTGTATATCGCAAGAGCACCGAGCTGAGCTATTCCGTATTCGATATAGTAGAAGGGGTTCGTAAAAATATGAGGCTGAAGAAGCCATCGGATTCTCTTTTCACTTTCCAGTCCAGTCCAGTCAACACCTGCATTGAAGCGTTCAAAGATTTCGGCAAACTTCTCGTCTCTTTCATCGGGAGAATGATCGGGATATGTATAGATCCACTGCTGAAACGAGTCAACAACCATGCACCAGGGTAAGAAGCTCAAAGTACCGGTCAGTTCTTCTCGCCTGGCAATTGTCATCTCATCTGCGCTGTAGTACTCGTCCCAGTAATCCATCGTCAGGAGTTCCATGGACATAGAGGCAAGCTCAGCTGCTTCATGCGTTGTATGTCTGTACGTGATCAACCTTTCGTCTGCCGTAGCAAATGAATGCATTGCGTGGCCAGACTCGTGAAGGATTGTCCGGACGTTTGCAGGAGTTCCCGTAGCATTCATGAAAATGAATGGAGCACCAGTCTCATCAAGAGGATAGTTATAGCCACCTGGAGCCTTCCCCTTTCTGTTTTCAAGATCTAGCAGGCCGTTATCCCTCATCTTGGATAAGTTTTTACCGAACTCTTGATCGACTCTCTCAAGAATCCTGATAGCTTTGTCAACAAACTCATTCATATTACTGAATGGTTTAAGCACCTTCCCTGAGGGTACAACATTCATGTCCCATGGTTTCAACCTCTCCAGTCCAAGCTCTCGACTTCTTTTCTCATTTAGCTTGGAAACGTAAGGAACCACTACCTTCTCTACTGAATCGTGGAATCTAAGCACATCCTCGACCGAATACGCAAATCTGTTTTTCTTCTGATGCATATAATCCCTGTAAGTTGCAAAACCTGCATTCCTCGCCTGCGGAACTCTTATCGAGAGAAGTTTGCCAAACAGATCCTCCATGCTCTCATGAACTTCTTTCAGCTTTGCCATCGAAAGGCGCCATGCCTCTTCCCTGATTGAACGATCAGGTTCAAGTTGAAACTTTGAGAGTTGAGACAGTGTGTACTCCTGTTCTCCATACTTAACAGTCAGAGAACCAATACTTGCCGCATATTCAGAACTTAAATTCTTCTCCTGAACCTCCAGAGGAAGGTTCTCCTCTCTGAATAGTTTTACTGTATTGGAGACGATCGTATCGAAGTTCTCGTATCTGATTCGATCTAATTCGCTTCTGAAATCACTGTCTAAATACTTTTTCATCAGCATAATCCTATAAGGCTCCGCTTTGGAATATACCTCAGCGTAGAATCTTGAGTACTCCTGCCTCTTATCCTCGCTGTCGGCAGCCCTAGTCATGTCTATATACTTCCACGCGAGTCTTTCCTGAAGAATCATGAACAACTCACTCCAGAAGTAAAGAAAATCCTCAAGAGAAGCTCTATCTACTATCGGATACTCTTCCAGTCTCCTGAGCTCTTTCTCAAGGTCTTCCCATATGGAGAGGTCAACGTCTTCGCCGACATATCTTCTCTGAAGCTTTCTAATTGTCTTGCCACTCATTATTGAACCTCCTGTCTCGAATATGTGTAGTCAGTGTAAACTTAATTATACACGGTCCGCCCTTCAGTCGTTGAACACTAGATCTCCATAAACCAATGTTTTAGAAGATCCTGGCTCAGTTATTGGAAATCGTTCCTGCAGTGATAGACTTATCATTAGAAGGAGGCATTGAATTGTCGCGAATTGCCGTTGTTGGTGAACTGCTTATTGACCTGATATCAAGCAGTTTTGTGAGAGATCTTGGCGAAGCTACTTCTTTCGAAAGATACTTTGCCGGTTCTCCAGGAAACCTTGCTGTAAATCTTCATGATCTAGGTGTTGACGCAACTCTTCTCTCCAGAGTAGGCGATGATTCCTTTGGAAGAGCTTATCTTAAACACCTCGCTTCGCGAGGAATAAATATCTCTTATGTTCAGAGAGACGCGGAAGCACATACTTCAATCGTATTCGTTTCGAAGTCACAATCATCCCCACAGTTCATAGCTTTTAGAGGTGCGGATTGTTTTCTTGAAGAACCGGTGGATATCGTGAGTTTTCTCGAAGATGTGGAATTCATTCATTTCACATCTTGGCCATTCTCATGTGAGCAGTCGCGGCTGGCGTGCATGAAGCTGGTGAGAAAGGCATTGGAAGCGGGAATAAAGATAACATTTGATCCCAACTACAGAAGGGTTCTCTGGGATCGAGAGGATGATGGTTCGGAATTCATAAAGGAATTCCTGAAGTATGCATTCATTGTAAAACCTTCTGAAGATGATGCCTTACATATCTTCGGTACCGGAGATCCTCATGAATACATTGATAAGTTTCATAATGCCGGCGCCTCAAATGTCGTCCTGACTTTGGGCCACAAAGGATCTGTGATTTCTGACGGTCACAAAACTGAAACACTCTCTCCATGCGCAAGAAGAGTAGTGGACACCACCGGTGCTGGAGATGCTTTTTGGTCCGGTATCCTATATGGCCTCCTTCAAGGGAAGGATATCTTTGAATCGGCCGCTTATGGGAACTATTGTGCCGCCTTTAGAATCGAACATGAGGGAAAGGATGTAATTCTGCCTTCTATAGACGCTTTGAAGGCCATTTTCGAGGCAGGTGATGACTTGTGAGAGTGGCATTTATAAATCCCCAGGGAAACTTCGATAAGAATGACAGCTACTGGACAACGCATCCGGACTTTGGAGGTCAGCTGGTCTATGTGAAGGAAGTTGCATCGGCTATGTCAGAAATGGGGATCAACTGTGACATAATAACGAGAAGGGTTATCGACGACAAATGGCCTGAGTTTGCCGAGGAATTGGATTCCTATCGAGGAAAAGATAGCCTCAGAATCATAAGAATCCCTTTCGGTCCAGAAGGCTTCTTGAGCAAGGAGAGACTTTGGCCTTTCTTGGGGGAGTTTGCAAGACGAATTAGAGAATTTTATTCGTCGGAAAGAACTTTACCGAATTTCGTTACTACTCATTATGGGGACGGAGGTTTGACGGGAGCTATGCTATTCAAAGAGACAGGAATCCCATACTCTTTCACAGCCCACTCCCTTGGGGCTCAAAAACTCGACAAACTACTGCAGACTGGAGCTGACCGTGCAGAGATAGAATCGAGATTCAATTTTTCCTTCCGAATAGCGGCTGAACGCATTTCGATGAAGTATTCGGCAGTCAACTTTGTTTCCACTTCTATGGAGAGGTTCCAGCAGTACAGTCACATACTCTATCGAGACTTTTCGGAAGTGGGCAACGATTCAAAATACTCCGTTGTTCCCCCGGGAGTCAACACAGACATCTTCGCTGCAAGTCCTACTGAACTTGACACAATCATTGAGAAGAGATACAAAGAGGCGGTAGAGAAATTCTCTAAACCGTCCAGACTCCAACTCCCGATGATCATCATTTCTAGCAGATTGGAACAGAAGAAGAATCACATGGGAGTAGTAAGGGCCTTTTCTAGCGACGGCAAACTGAACAGTTCCTGCAACCTTATTATTGTTACTCGGGGTCTGAATAATCCCTATGATGAGTACAAATCTCTTCAAGAACCTGACCGAACTGTTCTGGGCGAGATTATTGATCACATTTTCAAGAATAATCTCGAAGAGAGAGTCCTCTTTATGAACATAGAGAATCAGTTGGAGCTTTCAGCTCTATACAGAATAGGGGCAAAGAGAAGATCTGTTTTTGCCCTTACTTCCCTGTATGAACCGTTCGGACTTGCCCCAATCGAGGCTATGGCCTGCGGTCTACCGGCTGTTGCAACATCTAGCGGAGGCCCTACAGAGAGCATGAGAGAAAACAATGTTGAATACGGAGTGCTGGTGGACCCTCTTGAAACGGATGATATCGCCAGAGGGTTGAAAAGGGTCCTTTTCACCAGTGAAGATTTCTGGAATGAATTGAGCTCGAGAGGTATTGACCGTGTTACTGAGAAATACACATGGCGTTCTACTGCGGAAGGTTATCTTAACCAGATCAAAGAGAAAATCAGGTGTGAATATCCAGAGCCTGAAATCCCGGACTATCTTTACTCTGGTGATGCCATCCCCTTCATTGAGTAATCTGCCTGTATAACAATCGGCATTCCGGGGAGCTCTGCCGAAGAACCCGCAGTAGCCGGCTAACAATTTCGTGGATGACGGAGGGAAGATGTGAAGTACAACTTTGACAGAGTTATCGAAAGAAGAGGAACGAATTGCATAAAATGGGACCACGCCAACCTTTTCTTTGGGCGGAATGATCTGCTACCGATGTGGGTTGCCGACATGGACTTTGAGTCACCTCCCGAAGTTATTGAAGCGATAGTTGCCAGAGCTAGACACGGCATTTATGGTTATACTGCGAGATCAGACGGATATTACGAATCGATTGTAAGATGGCTCAACAAGAGACATGGATGGAAAATCGAAAAGGAATGGATTTCACATGCACCGGGAGTAGTAGCGGCAGTTCACATAGCGGTGATGGCGTTTTCCCATCCAGGTGACAAAGTGATTGTCCAAACTCCAGTCTACTATCCTTTCTTCAAAGCGATTACAGAGACAGGACGTCAGATGGTTCGGAACCCTTTGAAAGAATCCGGTTTACATTACACAATGGATTTTGATGATCTTGAGAAGAAGATCGATTCAAGAACGAAGATTCTTATTCTCTGTAGTCCTCACAACCCGGTTGGAAGAGTATGGAAGGAAGATGAGCTTTCTAGACTCACTGATATTTGTTTCAGGAAAAACGTTCTAATAGTATCAGACGAGATCCATTCAGACCTGGTTTTTGGCAACTGCAAACATATTCCAACCGCGGCGATTTCTGAAAGTTCATCATCTATCACGTTGACTTGTTTGGCGCCAAGCAAGACCTTTAATCTCGCAGGGCTTTCATCTGCAGCAGTGATCTCTTCAAACAGAAGACTTCTCGACGAATACTCAAACATGCTGAACTCTTTGGGCGTAGGGATGTCGAATGTTTTCGGTACGGTTGCTCTCGAAACAGCTTACAACCATGGAGAAAAATGGTTGGAAGAGCTGTTGAAGTACATAAATGCCAACTTTGAGTACATGAGAGACTTCTTGAAAACCAACTACTCAGAAGTGAGAGTCACTGAGCTTGAAGGCACTTATCTCGCATGGGTTGATTTTAGAGCTACGGGTATGAGCGTTGAAGAACTTAGAAGTTTTCTCTACGAAAAGGCAAAAGTCGGGTTTGAGGATGGTTCAGTATTCGGTATCGAAGGAGAAGGATTCATGAGAGTAAATCTCGCATGCCCCAGAGCTATACTTGAAGAAGCAATGAAGAGATTGATGGAAGCCAGGAAGTGATCCAAAAGTCAAACTACTTCGAAACTTCGTAACTTACTCCGAAAGAGAGAAAAGAAATACATAGAGACTTAAGAAACGGTCACGTCGAGTTAATTGACATATTGTTTGTTTCAACTAGAATAATTTAAGGACTAGAACCTAATGCAGAACTTAAAACACCAGCTTTGCTGTTCGACACGACACGATTAAACAGATGCAGATATTCTAACCCCACCCCTGTTCGGAAATTCCCAAATCGCAAACAGACCCTCAAAGAGAGGGTCTGTTTATTGTTATATAAATGTCCTCGGCCACTTATCTGTTTAACTTGAACGAGGTGTATCGTCTGTTATCGGTAAACACAATGTTGAGACTGACAATCTCAGAAACTCTCTTCATTGTATCTAGGGTATAGAAAGATATGTGACTCATATCCCTCATGTAGTACCATTCTATGAATTCCTGTCTGTCCTCAGGATGGAAGAGCGTCATCACTGATAGAACTCCATCATCTTCTAGGCAGTCGGAAAGCATTTTGAAATACGCAATGGGTTCATCTAGGTGTTCAAAGACTTCTGTTGAGGTTATGAGGTTGTACTTTTTCCCCAGAAAGACCTTCTCTGGCGAAAAGTAGGAATCATATATCTCCATATTGAATCCATAATCCCTTTCAAGTATCTTTGCAAGAACCGGTGTTGGACCACTCCCAAAATCAAGCCCTCTTCTTCCTTCAGATAGAAAATCGGTGACTGCAGTATCGATAAAGTCTCTGAAATAGGCAACGTATCTTGGATCGTCAATGCTGTTATTGTGTCTTCTATAGATCTTTAATTCATCTTCCGGAGAGATCCGATCTGCCTCGTGTTTCGAGATGAAACCGCAGTTATCACAGCAATTGTAACCCACCCCGAATTTGCGGTGAACAATTCTTTCGGTTTTCGAGCCGCATATTAGGCAGTTAACAGCCTTCCTTTCATCAATCGCAATTGTCTCCTTCAGTTCTATTAGATTATACATCAGGCGTCCAGTCGAGCTGTTTAGTGCAGGCAAACGAGTACACCATTTGGGCTATTGTGAGATTCTATGATGCAGTAATTAGAATTTATGCACAGTGAAGTTGATCATTTCCAACAATCTTGCAGTATTTGGAAACAATCAGTCGTCATTGAAGTGCATATTTCTCCAAAGAGCATACGAAAGATGGTGAACTTCACTATTTTTCTTTAGTACAGAACAAATTATGGAAATTAGTTGAAAAGTAGTTATTATAATTGAAGATTCTTTTAGTTCACGCCTTGACTTTTTATGTTTTGTTGTGATATATTATAAATGTAGAACCAGAAATTAATAAAAAGGGGTGTAGATATGAGAAAAGTTAAGGATCCAGCTTCCATTGAAAGAGCCGTTCAGAAGTTCAAGGAAAAGGTTGCCAAGGAGTCTTTCCCACAGTATCTATGAAGGAGGTGAGAAAGATGAAAGGAAGAGAAAGGAAGATTCATTACAAGGAAAGAGAGTTCTACCCGGAGATCGTTGAAGATTCACTGAGAGCTAGACTGATTAACGTTAGGTAAGAGAGGAGGAGGAGAGTAGATCAGATTTAAAGAGAAGAGAAACTTGAAGGCAATAGACAGATTGATCGAGAGTGAAAGACAGCGTTTACAGTAATCTATTAATCAGTCCAAGATTCTAAGACCATTTAACTCCGTAGAGAAGGAGGTAAGATCATGAGAGAGAAAAGAAGAGAGAATTTGGCAGATGTGGATAGGTATTTAGAGAAGGTAAAGACCGATGCTCTGAAGAGATACATGACCTCCATCCACAGCTGAGAAGAAGGCGAGGCGTGTTAATTGAGAAAATCCATTACAATACTCCATACCAAATAACTGAAGATCCGTTCCATAACTTTCTAAAGGGTCTTCAGTTTTTTGTGTAAGACTCTGTGGAAAGAGATGGAAGAAATGAAGGCGTAAAATACACCCCTCACCTTCGGTGATCATTTACACTTGTTTGGAAAGAGCCATGGTAGTGAACGTTACGGGAAAAG
>NZ_DIMV01000066.1:0-13295 GCF_002425715.1 Mesotoga sp. UBA5557 | reverse complement strand
TCCTAGCTCCGGAACGAGGAACCTAGGCGCGAAGCGCAGAGTATGATCCTTGCTCTTAACCAGGAACATGGACGCGTAGCGTCGGAACGAGGAACCTAGGCGCGAAGCGCAGAGTATGATCTTTGCTCTTAACCAGGAACATGGACGCGTAGCGTCGGAACGAGGAACTTAGGCGCGAAGCGCAGAGTATGATCCTTGCTCTTAACCAAGAACATGGACGCGTAGCGTCGGAACGAAGAACCTAGGCGCGAAGCGCCAGAACTACTATCTACAAGGAGGTAATCCATTTGAATTGGATAAGAGAGTTAATATCCCTAATCACAATTTTCGCTAGCTACGTCGAATCCCCCGGAAACGGGGCTGAGAAGAAAGAGAAAGTGAAACAGATGATAAAGGACGCGCTTCCAGATGAAGAATGGAAGATAGACCCAGAATTCTTCGACTTCATCCTGGATGTCTTGATCGACCTCGTCGTCATGTTCCTGAACAAGGGACTTTGGAAGACTGCGATGAAGGTGTTGGTGAAGTAGCTGTGCGTTCGATCGGAAATGAAAGAACAGCCTTTGTTGCGAAATTGACTAAGACTGTTCTGAAATCTTAAGAACACACACAAAAGCCATGAGAAACCCCGGAAATGACCGGGGTTTTTTTGATACGTAAACCATTGCATTTGGTTTTCTTTGTAACAATGAATATAATAGTCAACAGACGCAATCTGATCAACTTCGCAACTCTGAGCTCTACTTCTGGCAGTTACGTCCATTACACACGTCGCAAGGAGCAGCCGAATAGACATATACTGTAAACAACACACATGCGAAGAACGAGCACAGGAAGCGAGAGCGGTTTTCTAAGGTTCAGGTATTCAGATAGTGATTCAAGAGGCAGATTGAGAAATTGTAAAGCGAAGATAAGTAATCCATTTCTCTGAAGTATTTCAGAGAAAAGTTTCGGATAAAACAGACGCAGAAAGCGAACCGTTAGGGTATAGATAACAATACATTGGTACCGATCCATCACAATGAATCAACGGAGGATAACATGACCAACTTCAACGAAATATCCAACTTCATCTGGAGTATAGCTGACCTAATAAGAGATGTCTTCAAGCGAGGGAAGTATCAGGATGTCATTCTTCCATTCACCACGCTAAAGCGCTTGGATTCTGTTCTTGAAGGCACAAAGAAAGATGTTCTCGAGACGTCAAAGAAGCTAAGCGAAAAGGGTATAGAAAATCGAGATCCCCAGCTGAGAAAGGCTTCGGGCTATGCTTTTTATAATACATCTCGCTACACATTTAGAACCCTTCTGGATGACGCTCAAAATCTGAGAGATAATCTGACTGCCTACATAAACTCCTTCAGTCCAAATGTTAGGGAAATAATGGAGAAATTCGACTTCTTCAGAACTATTGAAAAGCTCGATCAATCTGGTCTTTTGTATCTTGTTATGCAAAGATTCAACGACAGCCATCTAGATCTTCATCCCGACAAAGTTGACAATCTTACAATGGGCTATGTATTTGAGGACCTCATCCGCAGATTCAACGAAGCGCTCAACGAAAACCCCGGGGAACATTTCACCCCTAGAGAAGTCATTAAAGTTATGGTCAATCTCTCGGTGAACAACGACAAGGAGATCCGCGAGAAAAATCACATTGTGAGAACGATATACGACCCTTGCTGTGGATCCGGTGGAATGCTCTCGATCGCCAAGGAAAGAATCATGGAAATAAATGCGGAAACGGAGGTCTATCTCTACGGTCAGGAGGTCAACCCTGAAACCTATGCCCTCTGTAAGTCAGATATGCTAATAAAGAGTGTTGATGGGAGAGATGCCGAAAATATAAGAGATGAATCGACACTATCCAAAGACAAGTTCCCGAACGACAGATTCGACATAATACTTGCCAATCCGCCTTATGGCAAAGACTGGAGTCAGGACGAAAAGACCGTAAGATACGAAGCCTCAAGAGGAACCGCCGGTCGATTCTCGGCCGGACTTCCGCGAAAAAGCGATGGACAACTTCTCTTCCTTCAGCACATGATCTCAAAGATGCGCCCCATTGAAGAAGGTGGAAGCCGCATAGCAATAATCATGAATGGTTCACCTCTTTTTACGGGCGACGCCGGAAGCGGAGAGAGCGAAATAAGGCGCTGGATAATAGAGAATGACTGGCTTGAAGCGATCATCGCGATGCCAGAACAACTCTTCTATAACACAGGAATAGCTACATACATATGGCTTATTACCAACAATAAAGAAGAGAAGCGAAAAGGGAAAGTGCAGCTAATAGACGCTACCTCTCTCTGGTCTCCCATGAGAAAAAGCCTCGGCAACAAACGTAGAGAGCTCACGGAAGAACATATACGCAAGATAACCGAGCTGTATAACGACTTCAAGAACGAGGAGCAGTCGAAGATCTTCCATAACGAATACTTCGGCTTCAGGAAGATAACGATTGAAAGACCTCTGAGACTTAACTTCCTTGCAAATGATGAGCGCATTTCAAGACTGGATGATCAGACGGCCTTTGTTAACCTTGCCAAGAGCAGAAAGAAGAAAAACGCCGAACAAGTCTCTCTCGAAGAGACTCAAGGAAAGGAACAGCAAAAAGAGATAAAGAGAGTCCTAAGAACACTTCCTCAACGTCTTTATAGGAATAAGGCCGACTTCGAAACCGATCTTGACAAAGCATTCGAGAGCTCGACAGTTAAGCTCAACGCCCAGCTAAGAAAAGCGATACTTGACGCGCTCTCAGAGAGGGACGAAATGGCTGACATTTGTCTCGATTCAAAGGGTAAACCCGAACCGGACTCCGAGCTTAGAGATACAGAGACAGTCCCACTTGGAGAAGATATACAGAAATACTTTGAAAGAGAGGTAAAACCCTTCGTGCCCGACGCCTGGATAAACAAGAAGATAAAAGACCCTAAAGACGGCAAGACAGGCAAAGTGGGCTATGAAATAAACTTCAACAGATACTTCTACGAGTACAAACCTCCCAGATCCCTTGAAGAGATACAGGCCGACCTCAACGAAGTGGAAAGAGAGATTCTCGATCTTCTTAAGGATGTGATCGAATGAGCGAGGAGATCACAAAGGACCTTGAAAAGATCGCTCCGAAACGCTGGAAGAGATACCCTCGTTACAAAGACTCGGGAGTTGAATGGATCGGTGAGATACCGACCAACTGGAGAGTATATAGACTGAAAGAACTTGCAAAGATAAATCCTTCAAAGACTGAAAAGAATCATCTTCCAGATGATCTGGAAGTGAGTTTTGTTCCAATGGAATCTATTGGAGAATACGGGGGGATTTCCGGAGCAGAAGCGAAGAAACTCTTGGATGTTAAGCAAGGTTATACGTATTTCGCAGAAGGTGATCTGATCGTAGCGAAGATAACTCCTTGCTTTGAAAACTATAAAGGAGCAATAGCCTCAGATCTTGTAAACGGTATAGGATTTGGTACAACCGAATTGTTTGTACTAAGGCCAAATGAACGGTCTGACTCTAGGTACCTTTTTTATGTTTCGATTTCCAAAGCTTTTAGAGAAACTGGAAGCAAAATAATGCACGGAGCTGCTGGTCAGAAGAGGATAACAGTTGACTTCATCAACAACTATCCTGTAGCCCTACCTAAACCTGAAGAACAAAGTCAAATAGTGGGCTTTCTGGATGAAACGCTAAAGAGAGTAGATTCCCTAATCACTAAGAAGCAGCGACTTATTGAACTCCTGAAAGAAAAGCGCGCGGTGATAATATCGCGAGCAGTGACTAAAGGTCTCGATCCCAACGCTCCCATGAAAGACTCGGGGATCGAATGGGTTGGCAAGATGCCACAAGAGTGGGATTTAGTCAGATTTAAGCATACGGCCAGAATGAAATATGGTAGTTCACTTCCTTCAGAGCTACGCAATGATGGAGATTTTCTAGTCTACGGATCAAACGGCCCTGTCGGTATGAATTCGTGTGCCAACACTTCTGCACCTGTTGTTGTACTTGGTAGAAAAGGTTCTTTCGGAAAGGTTAATTACAGTGATAAACCTGTATTTGCAATAGATACAACCTATTATATCGATAAGAGTTGCACAGATTCTCATATGAAGTGGCTTTTCTACCTATTGCAGGTCCTTGACCTGGATAGTGTCTCTATGGATACTGGAGTGCCAGGTCTGAGCAGAGAGCATGTGCATGAGTTGATTATTCCCAATTGCGGCTATGCTGAGCAACGAAGAATCTCAGTTTTTCTTGACAATGTGACTTCCAAACTCGACTCCTTCATCTCAAAGATCGAAAAAAGCATAGAGCTTCTGAAGGAATATCGCTCCGCTCTTATCACAGCGGCCGTTACGGGCAAGATTGACGTTCGGGAGGAGGTACCGTAGTGAGCAAGACTTACGACGAGAAGAGCTTTGAAGAGGCTATTGAAAACTCTTTGCTGAAGGAAGCTCCTGTCGAATCGCTATACGGTCAGAAGGCAAAGCAGACGGCTTTCGTCAGCGGCGGTTTCTCAAGCCGGAGACCGGATGAATATGAGAAGGAACTCTGCCTTATCCCCTCCGATCTTCTCCAGTTCATTTATGCCACCCAGCCAAAAGAATGGGAGAAATACCAGAAAGCGGCTGGTAATAAGGCCAAGGATAGCCTTCTCCAACGAGTAAAGAAAGCCGTGGACGATTATGGAACACTCCATGTCCTTCGAAAAGGGATTAAGTCTCTCGGCTCGCACTTCAAACTCGCTTTTTACAAGCCAGTAACCGGCATGAACGAGACCCTTCAAGAGCTGTACAGAGCTAACATCTTCTCGGTAGTGAGACAGCTGAAATACAGCATGAAAAATGAAAACAGTCTGGATATGGCGGTATTTCTCAACGGCCTTCCGGTGTTCACTGCCGAGTTGAAGAACCATCTTACCGGTCAGACTGTTGAAGATGCTATGCGCCAGTACAAAAAAGATCGCGACCCCGTCGAACCGCTGTTCACATTTGGCAGGTGCCTCGCCCATTTTGCCGTTGATCCCGAACTGGTTTACATGACGACTGAGTTGAAGAAGGGCGCGACACGTTTTCTCCCTTTCAACAGGGGTGATGGCACCGGTGCTGGAAATCCCCCTTCTGGCTACAACAAATATGCCACTTCTTATCTCTGGGAAGAGGTCTGGTCGAGAGACGGGATACTCGACCTCATACAGAACTTCATTCAGGTAATAGATATTCTAGATGAAGATGGAAGGCCAACCGGAAAGAAGGCAATGATCTTCCCCAGATACCATCAGCTAGATGCAGTTCACCGCTTAATAGAGGATTCGAAAGCTAGCGGAACTGGGAACAGTTACCTAGTGCAACACAGCGCAGGCAGCGGCAAAAGCTTCACGATAGCCTGGCTAGCCTACCATCTTTCCAATTTACACGTTGATGATAGAAGGCTCTTTGATTCTGTGATAGTGGTAACCGACAGAAGAGTCTTAGATAGACAGCTTCAGAACACTATAGGGCAGTTCGAAGATGTGAAGGGAAAGCTTGAGAACATTGACAAGACTTCTCGTCAGTTACGGGAGGCGCTCGAAAACGGAAGAGACATAATTGTCACGACCCTTCAGAAGTTCCCTGTCATTGTGGATCAGATAGGGGAACTGAAGAGTGATAGATTCGCAGTAATAATAGATGAAGCTCACTCCTCTCAGAGTGGTGAAACCGTCAGGGACATGAACGAGGTTCTCGCGGTGGAGACTCTTGAGGAAGCAGAGATTAGAGACGGAGTTGAATCAGAAGATCTCGAAGACAAGATAACTGACCAGATGAAGAAGAGAGGAAGACTGCCGAATGTGAGCTACTTCGCATTCACGGCAACTCCAAAGAACAAAACCCTTGAGACATTCGGGGTCAAAAGAGCCGACGGCAAATTCGAACCTTTCAGTCTATATTCCATGAGACAGGCGATAGAGGAAGGCTTTATAATGGATGTTCTCGAGAATTACACGACCTTCAAGACCTATTTCAGACTGCTCAAGAAGATCGAAGAGGATCCGCAGTTCGAAAAGGCCAAAGCCTCTTACCTTCTGCAGAAATTCGTCAGAGAAAGCGAATACACTATCTCGAAGAAGATAGAGATAATCATTGAGCACTTCAGGCAATTCACTATGGACAGAATCAAAGGTCGAGCTAAGGCAATGATCGTGACGAGCTCAAGGCTCCACGCTGTAAGATATCGTCAGGCATTCGATAGATACGTGAAGGAGAAGGGCTACGACACGATAAAGGCTCTCGTCGCATTTTCAGGGACTGTTCGTGACGGTGGTATGGAATACACCGAAGCGAAAATGAACGGCTTCTCTGAATCACAAACGGCTGGGGAGTTCAACACCGACAAGTATCGATTCCTGATAGTTGCAAATAAGTTTCTGACAGGCTTTGACCAACCGCTTCTGCATACAATGTATGTCGATAAGAGACTTAACGGGGTACATGCGGTTCAAACACTAAGCCGGCTAAACAGAATTCACCCTGACAAGAGAGATACTATGATTCTTGATTTCGTGAATGAAGCCGAAGAAATCGAAAAGTCTTTCCAGCCATACTATGAAAAGACATTGCTCACTGAAGGAACCGATCCCGACACTTTGTACGATCTGGAGACAGTTTTGGAGCAATTTCAGCTATACAGTCAAGATGACGTGGACAGATTTGCAGAAGTCTATTTTTCTGAGAAGTCAAAACACTCTGATTACTATAATTGCCTCAAGCCTGTAATATCGAGTTTTGAAGAGGTTGAGGAAGATGTCAAGCTTGACTTTCGTAAGACACTTACTCGATTCGTTCATCTATACTCTTTCCTTTCCAGAATCATCACTTTCTCCGATCCGGGACTGGAGAAGCTGTATCACTTTGCGAGATTCCTTCTAAGAAGACTTCCAATTCCCAGAGGGCAGCTCCCCTTGGAAGTGCTTGAGGATATAGATATGGAGTCTCTGCGAATTCAGAAGACCTCAAAAGGTAAAATCCAGTTGGAAAGAGGTCCGGGCGAGTTGAAGCCTACAAATGGTAGTGCTGAAACAGGGACATTTGTCAACGAACAAGAACTTCTATCCAAAATCATAGAAGATTTGAATGAGAGATTCGGCACCGAATTCACCGAAGAAGACAAAGTATTCCTCAGTCAACTTCAAGAAAGACTGGAGAAGAACGAAGCGCTCAGAAACAGCGTGCAGGTAAATCCCCCTTCCAGTGCCAGACTTACATTTGACAACATCGCCAACGACATAATCCAGGACATGATCGACTCGAATATCAAATTCTACAAGAAGATAAACGACGACCAAGACTTTGCCAGCACGCTCCTTGACTTCCTGTTTGACAGATACTTGAAGTCAAAAAAGGAGACTGTGAGTGATGCAACCAGTGAAAAACAGGATCACTAATTAGCTCAGGAGGTAATTTATGTTCAGAAAGAGAAAGGCATCTGAAGATGCCTCAGGGATTTTGGAACCAACGGACATTGTCGTTCCAGTCTATCTTGATGCAGAAATCATGCTTGACATCCTTGCAACTCTTGATAATGGATTATCTCTCAGTGAAAAAATCAAGATCACAAGTGGAGAGCTTTCTGAAAGGGAAGGCAGTGTCGGGATTTCGCTATCTAAAGTATTGCCATTTGTAGATATCTCTGCCAGCGGAGGCTTGTCAAAAAGCAAGGCTTTGAGTTCCGAAAGCCAGTCTGAAAGAGTTCAAACGCCTGGCTCACTGTTCAACAAAGTGAGAACGAAGCTAATTAAAAGTCAGATATTAGAAGAATCGAAACTATTGAGGACTGGAATGCTCTTACAGAAGGTAGCTTTGTGGAGATCATCGGAAATTTCTCACCAAATCCGATTTCCTCTTCTATAGAGAGATTTTTGCATGTAATAGAAATATTTGCGCCATTGATCAAACCAAATATGAGTGAGAAACAGGTCCCCATCAAGCAAATAACGGACATTTTGAACTCATTTGTCGGTGACATTGACAAATCAGAATCAAGGTTTTATCTCATAGACTTCAAGAATCTAGAAGGTCATAAAGCAATATCCCTCCTGTCCAAAGATCTTCTGAGAAGCGGTTCAAGGGAGATTGTTCAGAAAGGGAACTACAGACTACTAGGTAAAGTTGTGAAGAAGATTGATGAAGGGCACATCAAAACATTGGAATCTTCAACGTTTTTTGGCTTACTTGACGAGCAAATGATTCAAGGATTTCTGCGATCCTTTGAGGAGTTAGCAAAGAATGGGTTTAAAATTCCTGGCCTGAAAGATGAAATTGACGCACCACTTGTCGTAGTTCTACCAATTGCGGTTTACATTTGAGAAAGGGCATTCTCATACTAGGGGTTGAGAGTTTTTTGAGTAAGCGCCAATGGGAGATTAAAAATAGAACATGAGATGGTTAGTACTCAGCAATGGCCATAGCAGCAGGAATAGGCACTTAGGGAGTTATCAACTGTACTGTGAAGCAATAATACAGTGTGTTATGAGATGAAGCAAGAGCGGTAAATCACTGTGAAGGAGTTAAGGGCGTGAATCAGGTAAATGATTACATTGAGGCACTGGTTTCTGGAGATATGTTGAGAATCTCATTGCTCTCACTTTTCCTGATCGTATTTGCGATTGTGACTGGAGTAACTAATGAGAAATTTCGGTGGCTGGTCAACTGGAGAGTCCTCTTGAGAATCTTATTCTCCGTGCTTATTTGTCTGGCAACAGTGGTTTTCTTCAAGAAGAATCTCATTTTCACAGTTCTTGGTTATTCTTCCGCAGCTGTTATTGCATTCATTGGCCTATTATTTAGAGAATACATGATCTTCCCAGAGAATTGTCTGCTGAGATGGACTAAACGGAAGTATGAAGCTCTGGATTTTAACGAGGGTCAAAACTTTCCTGACAAAAAGATCTTTTTTGGCTTATCTGTACCTTTCAAAATCGAGTATCTCCATATTCTTGCAAGCTATTTGCTGGACAATGATGATCTACACGGTGCCTATAGAGTCTATAAGAGAATCGAAAGCTTTTCTCTTTTCGATTCGGAAAGGACGAGGCTCAACATTATCAAAGCACAGCTGTTCTGCTTAGCTGGAAATATCAAGGGAGCCGAGTTGATTCTTTCAAAAATGGATATCTCTCATTACCCAGAACTCAAGACATCATTCCTTATTTCTTCTTCTCTGCTGGCTGAAAGCAAAGGAAACCTAGAAGAAGCGTCTGATCTGCTGAGCGAGGCATTAAAAGAAAACGAAGACAAGGCAGGCACCGTAGTTATCAATAACTTGGGAAGGTTGAAGTATATGAGAGGGAATGATCTCGAAGCCATGAGGTACTATGAGAAAGCGCTTTTTTCAGCTGGGGATAAGGTTAAGAAAAGGATCAAGAGCATTGCGTTTCAAAACCTCATAGACCTTTATGTCAGAAACGGGGAACTTGAGAAAGCTTCATGGACGTTTGAGAAATTCAAAACTGAATTCTCAAACGGAGGCATTTATGACAAAGCAAGATTCTTCAGCTACCAAATGGTCTATGGAAGACAAATAGGAAACAGAAGCCTGATTCTTGATTCAATTGCGGCGATCCTAATAGATGTTATTCCAAGTCTTCCGAAAAAGAGTCAACTGATTATGCTTGTTTCAACACTAAAAGCTGTGTACGATCTGAGCCCAATCACGCCAATGCTGACAATCAATTCGTTAACGGTAACTATGCCAGACGTTCATGATAACTTGACTCAACTATTGACACTTTTGTATGCAGTTAGGCAGAAATGGGAAGAAATTAGTATGTTGCCATTTGAAAAACTATTCGAGTTGAACAAAGAACTATTCTACATACTTACCCGATTAGCAGATTCAAATCTCATTGAGCCTTTCAGACAAATATACGGTGAGCTGTGCTCGTTTTTTCGCGACTCTATTGATTCTATTGATCGGAAAGTTCTAAGTCTCGGTGAACCTTTCGTCTATGAGAGGTGGCAATGGGAGAACAACAGATTGTTTGCTGCACGATTCTTTCAGAAAGAGATGAATCAGGCTGAATGGCCCGGATATTTGACAAAGTCGTTGATCATATGGAAGACCTAATACAAGAACTTGACGATAACGACGCAGTTCTCTTATCTGTAGAGGCCAAGCTGAATCTTGTTGATGAGGTATTAGCTACAATCGATCATCAAAGAGGGAGTTCCATTCAGAATAAGCTCATTGAGAAATCGAGAAAGTATCTCGCTGAAGCGGATCGTCAAATTACAGAAATAGGTAATCACGTTTCGTTCTGTAGCTCCTATATCAGGATAGCCTTCTATGCAATGACGCTGGGTGAGTGTAGTTTGTGTTCAAAGTATTACAACAGCTTTCTAGCAACTGGAATAGCAGTGCATCAATTCAGTCAATGGGTCAGACAGTACTTTGCAGAAGTGGAGAGGTACGTTTTGAGCTGCATCGATAATTCGGGAAATTAGTTGCGACGCAGCTTTTATGGCCTGCGTTATCAGGACAAATAGGGATTCCTTTTTTTTGCTAAAATCGAGTGCATAAGTTGAGATATAATGAAAAACCATCAAAACAAGGAGATCAATACATGAGCAAGGAAAACCAAGCTGTTGAATTTAAAGAATCCTGGCGTGATGATTATCTGCGCTGGGTCTGTGGTTTTGCCAATTCTCATGGAGGCACTCTGATCATCGGCAAAAATGATCGAGGTGAGGCAGTCGGTGTTGCTGAAAGTGCAAAGCTGATGGAGGAATTACCCAATAAAATCCGTGATCTTTTGGGAATAATTGTCGAAGTAAACCTGCTTGCTGAAGAAGGAGCAGAATTGCTGGAAGTTAATGTGCCTGCCTACACCAACCCGATTAGCTATCGGGGTCATTACTACATTCGTAGCGGCAGTACCCTGCAGGAAATCAAAGGCGCCGCGCTGGATCGTTTTCTGCTACAGAAACAGGGACGCACATGGGATTCTGTACCCCTGCCAGGGGTTGCAATAAATGATTTGTCTTTGGTGAGCCTCAAAAAATTTCGTGAGCTGGCTACCGTCAGCGGACGCTTAAGTGATGCGGATTTATCGGCAGCAGATCCGGAGCTGCTTGAAAAGCTTAAATTAACTGAAGGCTCATACCTGAAACGATCGGCTGTACTGCTCTTCCATGAAGATCCTGATCGGTTTATCACCGGGGCTTTTATCAAAATTGGCTTTTTTGTTTCAGAGTCTGAACTTGCCTATCATGATGAAATTCACGGCTCTCTTTTTTCACAGGCACATACAGTAATTGATCTACTTCGAACCAAATACATGAAAGCCGCCATCATCTATGAAGGTCTTCAGAGAATCGAGCGGTTCCCAGTACCTTACGAGGCGTTGCGCGAGGCCATACTTAATGCGCTGGTTCATAGGGATTATTCAGTGCCTGCGCCAATACAGATTCGGGTCTATGAGAACAAACTGAAAATCTGGAATCCTGCAGTACTGCCTGAAGGGTGGAGTTTGAAAACATTATTGGGCGCACATGCATCCCATCCCTATAATCCGGATGTGGCAAACGCTTTTTTCCGCTCCGGGGAAATTGAATCCTGGGGTCGGGGGATTGAACGAATATTCTCAGCTTGCCGTAGTTCGGATTCGCCGCCTCCCAGTATTCAACTGGAAGGACATGATCTCTGGGTGGAATTCCCATTTTCCGATAATTATCTGGATACAATGCGGGGAAAAGTAAGTAGCAAGGGTAGTGCTACCCAAGAAACTACCCAAGAAACTACCCAAGAAAAAATCGTTCTCTTGCTAAGGGAGAAACCATCTATTACCCGTCGTCAACTGGCACAAGAACTGGCATTGAGCGAGGATGGTATAAAATATCATCTGAGAAAGCTCAAAGAACAGAATCGCATACGCCATGTAGGGGCAACAAAAAAAGGCTATTGGGAAGTGTTGAAATGAAACCATCGGAAAGATACAAGCTCGATGAGCGCAACCATGTAATAAATAGGGTCAGACTCCATTTTTCACACTGAATGAGAAATCGAAGGTAAAAGTCTGTGAGAGTGTTTCTAAGGACGGAAAAGAGAAATTATGCACAGCCTTTCTCCTCTACGCCTACGGGGACACCCCCATTCAAAGAGAATATGCCAACATGGTTCACATGAAAACAACGTTGTACGTCGACGGTCCACCGTCCTTCGGGAAGACCGATAAGATAAGATCAATCGTTGAGAAAGAGCATTATCGAGAGTTAGCTCACTCACGAGAAGAGCGAGATTCTGAGCAGGATCATCTCAGAATGACGTGATGCAAGAGAAGGCTATCATCCCATGTCACTCGTACAGACTCCTTACTTCATCACCAGTAAGCCTGCCCTGAAAAGCTTGCTCCAATATGCGCCTGTTTGGGGCCTCTGTTCAGTGTCATCCCGTAATATCCCCACTCCGTCATCCCGTGATGGGTCTGCACGGGATCTCGCCCTGAGAGCCGCTATTCGCTTAAGAACAAGAACCCGCTGTTCTCTGTGGAGAACCCTCCTTCGTGACTCGTCCCGGATCATGGACCCGTCCTTGGATAACATCAAGCGAGAAAGAGCATTGTCGAGACGTTCGCTGAGCTCGCGAGAAGGCAAGTGAAGAGCCAGTCACTGCTGAAATAAGACCCAAGGCGCCGAGAAACATCGCTGGACGCGAGGCTTAAAAATAAATAGGGTCAGACTCCATTTTTCACTGCTATGTGAGTAATTGCAATCGCCGCCAGCTCTATCGTTATCTGCGTTTTTACCGGCTTTATCCTCAAATTGTGGGGACACTGTCCGCACAATTGAAAACCATGCTGCCTGCGGACTTACATAAATAAACGCGTCAGACTACATTTTTGTTGCCGCGAACACTACAAGGAGATAGTTGAGAAATCGAAAGCAGAAACAGGCTAGGAGGCAACGCCTTGGAATTCGAGAAATCTGCGTGAAATTCGTGACAGACTCCGTTTTTCTCATTACATAATTTTATCTGCTTAGATGGCTTCTAGAAGCTTTGAGAGAAGCTGCTGTTTTTGTTTCAGTTGCGGTTGCTACTGCCAGGACATTGAATTCTCATTTTTCTGACTGCGTTCTTCTTCCGTGATTCTTGGTGGTGAAAGGGAGAGAGCAGTATCAAAGAGATACAGCTAATATCCTGCATTCCCGGAAATTATATCGAGGGAGATTCCACACCCAGTTTGGCATAGATATCCTTCTGCTTTTTGGTGACTTCTCCGATCAAGCGGCCATGTTCAGGTGATTCAAACCTTTCAATAGTGT